>NZ_JBBNAH010000768.1:0-3675 GCF_037994325.1 Pseudomonas sp. | reverse complement strand
GGTTTGTGCGGTTGGTGCGCATAGCACACCCTACGGTTTTGCGTGTTGGCCAAACGGTTGGGTTTGGCTTGAGATTTCTGGGTCCCCGCCTGCGCGGGGACGACGGGGTTTTTACGGCTTTCGTCGTCCCTGCGCAGGCAGAGATCCAGTTTCTCGGGTACTACCTTATTGGCAAGCTTCGCAATCCGGTTCGTCGATGGCGCAGGCCTTCGGTACTGGAGCTGGGCCGGCTTGTGGCGCGGCGGCTTGCGATTGGGCAGGCGCTGCGCTTTGGCTTTCGCCGCCACCACTGGACACGGCGTTGAGTTTGCCGGTGTTGATGGTGGATTTTTCGGTGCTGGTGGCGGCCAGGGCACGGAGGTAGTAGGTGGTTTTCAGGCCACGGTACCAAGCCATGCGGTAGGTCACGTCCAGTTTCTTGCCGCTGGCGCCAGCGATGTACAGGTTCAGGGATTGGGCCTGGTCGATCCATTTCTGGCGGCGGCTGGCGGCGTCCACGATCCATTTGGTGTCAACTTCAAACGCGGTGGCGTACAGGTCTTTGAGTTCCTGCGGAATACGCTCGATCTGTTGTACCGAACCGTCGTAGTACTTGAGGTCGTTGATCATCACCGAGTCCCACAGGCCGCGGGCTTTCAGGTCGCGTACCAGGTAGGGGTTGATCACGGTGAATTCGCCGGAGAGGTTCGATTTCACGTACAGGTTTTGGTAGGTCGGTTCGATCGACTGCGATACGCCGGTGATGTTGGCGATGGTGGCGGTCGGTGCGATGGCCATGATGTTGGAGTTACGAATGCCTTTTTGCACGCGGGCACGTACCGGCGCCCAGTCCAGGCTTTCAGCCAGGTCAACGTCGATGTACTTCTGGCCACGTTGTTCGATCAGGATTTGCTGCGAGTCGAGCGGCAGAATGCCTTTGCTCCACAGCGAGCCCTGGAAGGTTTCGTAGGCGCCGCGCTCATCGGCCAGGTCGCACGAGGCTTGAATGGCGTAGTAGCTGACCGCTTCCATGGAGGAGTCGGCGAACTGCACGGCAGCGTCGGAACCGTAGGGGATGTGCTGCAGGTATAGCGCGTCCTGGAAGCCCATGATGCCCAGGCCAACCGGGCGGTGTTTGAAGTTCGAGTTACGCGCTTGTGGCACCGAGTAGTAGTTGATGTCGATAACGTTATCGAGCATGCGCACGGCGGTGTTCACGGTACGTTGCAGTTTGGCCAGGTCCAGCTTGCCGTCAACGATGTGGTTCGGCAGGTTGATGGAGCCCAGGTTGCACACGGCAATTTCGTCGGCGTTGGTGTTCAGGGTGATTTCGGTGCACAGGTTCGAGCTGTGAACCACGCCCACATGCTGCTGCGGGCTGCGCAGGTTGCAGGGGTCTTTAAAGGTTAGCCATGGGTGGCCGGTTTCAAACAGCATGGAGAGCATCTTGCGCCACAGGTCTTTGGCTTGGATGGTCTTGAACAGTTTGATTTTGCCGCCGTACTGGGTCAGGGCTTCGTAGTACTCGTAGCGCTCTTCGAAGGCCTTACCGGTGAGGTCGTGCAGGTCTGGCACTTCGCTTGGCGAGAACAGCGTCCATGGGCCGT
The DNA here is from genome assembly GCF_037994325.1 of Pseudomonas sp. Taxonomy (GTDB): domain Bacteria; phylum Pseudomonadota; class Gammaproteobacteria; order Pseudomonadales; family Pseudomonadaceae; genus Aquipseudomonas. The sequence goes on along the minus strand of NZ_JBBNAH010000768.1, from coordinate 2,089 downwards.
CGTCGAAGACGCGCTTCATGAACAGGTCTGGAATCCAGTTGGCGGTGTTCATGTCGTGGGTACGACGACGATCATCACCGGTGTTCTTGCGCAGCTCGATGAACTCTTCAATGTCCATGTGCCAGGTTTCCAGGTAGGCACACACCGCGCCTTTGCGCTTGCCGCCCTGGTTTACCGCTACCGCGGTGTCGTTCACTACCTTAAGGAACGGCACAACGCCTTGGGATTTGCCGTTGGTGCCTTTGATGTAGGCGCCCAGCGAGCGAACTGGAGTCCAGTCATTGCCCAGACCGCCGGCAAATTTGCTCAGCAGGGCGTTGTCGCGGATGGCGTCGTAGATGCCGCCCAGGTCGTCCGGCACGGTGGTCAGGTAGCAGGAGGAGAGCTGTGCACGCAGGGTACCGGCGTTGAACAGGGTAGGGGTGGAGCTCATGTAGTCGAACGACGACAGCAAGTTGTAGAACTCGATGGCGCGGTCTTCTTTTTGCTTTTCTTCAATCGCCAGGCCCATGGCCACGCGCATAAAGAACACTTGCGGCAGTTCGAAACGCACGCCGTCTTTATGGATGAAGTAGCGGTCGTACAGGGTTTGCAGGCCCAGGTAGGTGAACTGCTGGTCGCGCTCGTGGTTGATGGCCTTGCCCAGTTTTACCAGGTCGAAGTCTTTCAGCACGGGGTTGAGCAGTTCGAACTCAACGCCTTTTTCGATATAGGCCGGCAGCGCTTTGGCGTACAGGTCGGCCATTTCGTGGTGGGTGGCGCTGGTGGCGACCCCCAGGAAGCCCAGGCCTTCGGCGCGGATGTTGTCCATCAGCAGGCGCGCGGTGACGTAGGAGTAGTTCGGCTCACGCTCTACCAGGGTACGGGCGGTCATCACCAGGGCGGTGTTGACGTCGCTTTGCGCTACGCCGTCGTAGAGGTTTTTCAGGGTTTCGCGTTGGATCAGGTCGCCGTCGACTTCAGCCAGGCCTTCGCAGGCTTCGGTCACGATGGTGTTCAAGCGGCCCATGTCCAGCGGCGCCACGCTGCCGTCGGCGTGGGTAACACGAATGCTTGGGTGCGGCTGGGCTGGCTCGTTGCTGCCACGTACGGCGCGCTCTTTGGTGCGGGCGTCGCGGTAGATTACGTAGTCGCGGGCGACTTTTTGCTCGCCGGCGCGCATCAGGGCCAGTTCAACTTGGTCCTGAATTTCTTCGATGTGGATAGTGCCGCCCGAGGGCATGCGGCGCTTGAAGGTGGCGCTGACTTGTTCGGTCAGGCGCGCGACGGTTTCATGAATGCGCGACGAAGCGGCAGCGGTGCCGCCCTCAACTGCAAGAAACGCTTTGGTGATGGCTACGGTGATTTTGTCATCGGTGTACGGCACCACGGTGCCGTTACGTTTGATCACGCGCAGCTGGCCAGGGGCAGTGGCGTTCAGGTCCTGGGTGGTGTCAGGTACTTGAGGCGCTACGGCCTGCGGGTTCTCGCGAGAGAGGTCGGTCTGCATTGAAGTCTCCGTGTTCTGCATTTATCTAATTTTTGGACACTGCGTGGTGACGCCGTTCATTCGATTATTTTCTGTAAACCAGGTGTTGCTAGAACCACTGTTTGCACAAATCAAACGCCCTGCACCTGGCGCGCTCCTGGGTAGGGAAGGCCGGCAGCAAGGTCTTACAACAGGTCTGAGGGGTGGTGCTCAAGCTCATCCCTGGCTCAAAAAGCGACGTGTACTGGTTAAAACGTAACCACAATACCTAGTGGTGCGTGCCTGGTGGCGTTACACCGAAAACTGGCCGCTCGTCGAGCATAATTTAGGCCAGTTTCAAAATTTGCCACCGAGGCGGCAAACGGGGAATTAAAGAGCGATTGTGCCACCGGTTAAGGCCCACGAAAGGGGCTTGACGTTTCATTCTTCTAGTGTCCGGTAGCAAGCCTAAAACCCAACATGTAGGTGTTTGGCGCGATGGGGATACAAGATAGAGCGCTCACCGGCTCATTGCAAGGCGACTGTTACACACAGCCTGTGGATAAAGCTGTGGGTTACTTTGGGGTAAGTTGGCTTAACCCGCATGGGCACTGGGATTGCCCCCGGCGGACCACTCGTCGC
>NZ_JBBNAH010000767.1:0-7883 GCF_037994325.1 Pseudomonas sp. | reverse complement strand
GGCGGGGACCCAGGTACGCTGTTTTGAAGTCTGACTGTTACGCCGCAAACCCACCATCAATGGTCAAGTTGGCACCGGTGATGTAACCCGCTTCCGGCCCGGCCAGGTAGCTGACAAAGCTGGCGATCTCTTCCACCTGGCCATAACGGCCCAGCGACATGCCTTGCTTCAGCGACTCGGCAAAGTCGCCGCTGTCGGGGTTCATGTCGGTGTCTACCGGCCCCGGCTGCACGTTGTTGACGGTGATGCCACGGCCACCCAAATCGCGCGACAGACCCTTGGTAAAGCCGACGATGGCCGATTTGCTCATGGCGTAGATCGAGCCGCCGGCAAAGGGCATACGTTCGGCGTTGGTGCTGCCGATGGTGATGATGCGGCCGTTGTTACGCAGGTGACGCGCGGCCTCCTGGCTGGCGATGACCACGCTGCGCACGTTGATCGACAGGGTGCGGTCGATGTCTTCCATGCTCAGTTGTTCAATCGGTGCCACCGCCAGCACGCCTGCGTTGTTAACCAAAATATCCAGGCCGCCAAAGGCTTCTACGGCTTGGCCAATGGCGCCGCGAATGGCTTGTTCGTTGGCGCTGTCGGCGCGGATGGCGATGGCTTTGCCGCCGGCTGCTGCAATTTCGCTGACCAAGCCTTGAGCCGATTCAGCGCTCTGGCTGTAGGTGAAGGCCACGCTGGCGCCATCGCGGGCCAGACGTTTAACGATGGCCGCGCCGATACCGCGAGAACCGCCTTGGATAAAAGCCACTTTGCCGTTAAGGGATGCTTGAGTAGTCATGGTGTGTCTCCAGATTTAAGTAAGTAGGTAAGGGGTACGTCGTTTGTGTTGGGGCCAGTATCGGGATCGGATTAACTTCTGAATAGCTAGGAATCCGGATATGCTTTCGATCCAAACGGTATGGAATAGGCCATGGACACCCTTAACTGCATCGAATGTTTTATCCGCAGCGCCGAGGCGGGAAGTTTTGCCAACGCCGCACGGCGCCTGGGTTTGACCCCGGCTGCGGTGGGCAAAAATGTCGCGCGGTTGGAGGCAAGCCTGGATGTGCGGCTGTTCCAGCGTAGTACCCGCAAGCTCAGCCTGACGGAGGCGGGCGAGTATTTTCTCGCCGAGGCGGCGGGTGGCTTGAGCACCTTGCAGCTGGCGATGGGCAACCTGACTACCTTGAAAAGCCAGCCAGCCGGCACCTTGAAGGTGAGCATGGGCTTGTCGTTTGGGCGCGAATATATGGTGCCGCTGCTCGGCGAGTTTTTGCAGCGCTACCCAAGGGTGGTGCCGGACTGGCACTTCGATAACCGCCAGGTCGACTTGATTGCCGATGGCTTTGATGCAGCGGTAGGCGGCGGCTTTGACTTGCCGCAAGGCGTGGTCGCCCGCGAGCTGGCGCCGGCGCACCGGATTTTGCTGGCCTCTGCCAGTTATCTGCAACAGGCGCCCGCGCTGCGCTCGCCCGCCGATTTGCCGCAGCACGCCGGCATTTTTATTCGCTCGCCGCAAACCGGCCGCGTGCGTCCTTACCCGTTGCGCAACCGTGAAGGGCTATTGGCGCCTGTCGATATCCAGCCACGCATGACCTTAAGCGACCCCGAAGCCGCCTGCGCGGCGGCGCAGATTGGCCTGGGCATCGCCTTGGTCAGCGTTGCCCATGCCTTGCCGTATTTAGAGAAAGGAACCGTGCAACGTGTGCTGCCCGATTGGTATGTGGATACCGGCGCGACCACGCTGTACTTCGCCGGGCAAAAACTGCTGCCACAGAAGACCCGGGTGTTTGTCGATTTTGTTGTGGAGCAATTTAAGGCGTTGGGCTTGGAGAAGCGCTTGTCGGCGTTACACGGTCCCGCTTCGTAGGGTGTGCTGCGCGCACCATGGCGATATCCAGTCGATCGCTAGGGTGCCCATAGCACACCCGACAAGCGCTACACGTCTTGGATGCCGAGGATATCCCGCGCCACCGCTTCGGCTATGCGAATGCCATCTACGCCAGCGGACAAAATCCCGCCGGCATAACCAGCGCCTTCGCCAGCGGGAAACAAGCCGCGCACATTCAGGCTTTGCAGGTCTTCACCGCGGGTAATACGCAGCGGCGATGAGGTGCGGGTTTCGATGCCGGTAAGTACGGCGTCGTGCATGGCAAAACCTTTGATCTGCTTGTCGAACGCCGGCAATGCTTCGCGAATGGCTTCAATGGCAAAGGCGGGCAGGGCGTCGGCGAGGTCCATCAGGTTGATGCCGGGTTTATACGACGGCTCAACGCTGCCCAGGGCGGTGGAGGCTTTGCCGGCGATAAAGTCGCCGACCAGTTGCCCCGGTGCGTTGTAGTTGCGCCCGCCCATGACATAAGCGTGCGACTCCAAGCGTTCTTGCAACTCGACACCCGCCAGCGGGCTGCCGGGGTAGTCCACCTCCGGGGTAATGCCGACGACAATGCCGGAGTTGGCGTTGCGTTCGTTGCGCGAGTATTGGCTCATGCCATTGGTAACCACGCGCTCCGGTTCGGAGGTGGCGGCGACCACCGTACCGCCCGGGCACATGCAAAAGCTATAAACCGAGCGGCCATTTTTGGCGTGGTGCACCAGCTTGTAATCGGCTGCACCGATTTTCGGGTGGCCGGCGAATTTGCCCAGGCGCGCCTGGTCGATCAGCGATTGCGGGTGCTCAATACGGAAGCCCACCGAGAACGGTTTGGCCTCCATAAATACCTCACGGCTATGCAGCATACGGAAGGTGTCGCGGGCGCTGTGGCCGAGGGCGAGAATCACGTGGCGACTGTGGATCTGCTCGCCGCTGGCCAGGGTTACCCCGGTCAGTTGGCCGTTTTCAATCTGTACATCGGTCACCCGTTGTTCAAAGCGCACTTCGCCGCCCAGGGCGATGATTTGCTCGCGCATATCGGCCACCACGCCAGTCAGGCGGAAGGTGCCGATATGCGGTTTGTTGACGTACAAAATCTCTTCCGGCGCGCCGGCTTTAACGAACTCGTGCAGCACTTTGCGGCCGAGAAATTTCGGGTCTTTGATCTGGCTATACAGCTTGCCGTCGGAGAAGGTGCCGGCGCCGCCTTCACCAAACTGCACGTTGGATTCGGGGTTGAGCACGCTTTTGCGCCATAGCGCCCAGGTGTCTTTGGTGCGCTGGCGTACTTCTTTGCCGCGTTCGAGCACGATGGGTTTAAAGCCCATTTGTGCCAGCAGCAGGGCGGCAAAAATACCGCAGGGGCCAAAGCCAACCACCAAGGGGCGCTCGGCCAATTGCTCGGGCGCGTGGCCGACAAACTTATACGAGGTGTCCGGGGCGATAGCGATATGGCGGTCGTCGCTGAATTTTTTCAGCAAGGCTGCTTCGTCGCTGGCGGTGAAATCGATGGTGTAGATAAAGCACAGCTCGGCGGATTTTTTCCGCGCGTCGTAGCTGCGTTTAAACAAGGTGAAATCGAGCAATTCGCTATCGGCAATGCCCAGGCGTTGCACCAGGGCAGGGCGCAAGGCCTCGTCCGCGTGGTCGATAGGCAGCTTGAATTCGGTGATTCGTAACATGAGGGCAGTCCAGTATCAGGGCCGGAGGTAACCCGGCAGCTTGGCAAGGCGGCGATTATAGCCGCGAAAGCCCTTGGCCCTGAAATTGTCGCTGGTTCGGCGCACCTCGATCCCCGAATGACGGGGATCCTTTCAGCAACGCCGTCGTCCCTGCACAGGCAGGGACCCAGGTGCGCGGCCTACGCCTTGGCCACTGCCACGCGCCCGGTTTGCAGGATATACACCCCACCCAAAATTGCCGCCACCGCGACTAGGTCCAGCGCCTTCACTGGCTCATGGGCAAGAAAAACGCCAATCAGCAGGGCAATCACCGGCGGAATATAGGTCACCGCCGAGGCTTTCACGGCGCCCAACCGCTGCACGATAAAGTAGTACAGGATGTACGCCACACCGGTGCCCAGCAGCCCCAGACCCAAGGCCAAACCGAGCATGGCGCGGGTATCGGTGGTGATGCGTTCGATGCCGCTGAGGTCGGTTACCAGGGCAATCAACAGCAGCGCCGTACCAATCTGGTAAGTGCACAGCGCCAACGGGGTAATTGCCAAGCCGGTGAGAAAACGTTTGGCGTACACAAACGAGCAACCCACGCACAGTGAGCCGGCGACCATATACAGCACGCCTTCGATATTCAGCCCGGCGGCATCCCATGGCCGGGCGATTAGCAGCACGCCGGCAAAACCAAATAACACGCCCAGCGCCGTGCGGCGGTTAAGCGGTTCTTCGCGCAAAAACACAAAGGCGCAGGCAAAGGTAAACAGCGGAATCGCCCCGCTAAGCATGCCGGCCACGCTTGAGAGCAGCAGCGTGGCGCCCTTGGCGTAGGCGTAGTAGTAGAGCGAGGTCGCCAGTAGCGCCATGACTAGGAAATGGTGGGCGTGGCGCAGATGTGACCACCTCAGTGCACCGCGTGCCAGCGCCACCACCAGCAACGGCACAAAACCAAACAGCACCCGCAGCAAGACGATTTGTTCGGCGCTGATCAGCAGCGATGCCCATTTGGTAAAGATGAAATTGGTGCCCCAAATCAGCCCGAGCAGGGCGAAGGCGAGGTAGGCGATGTGCTTGATGGCGAACTTCATGGCGAGGTGTTCCGGCGGCGAGCGGGGCAATCTGAGTGGTTGATTGTCCGGGGCGCCGGTGCCGTGCTACAAGCTATTAAGAGTTCTCCATAAGATAGAAAAACTGCGCTATGAGCCAAATTCCCCCGCTAAAAGCCCTGCATTACTTCGATACTGCCATGCGCGAGAATAGTTTTTCTCTTGCTGCGCAGGAACTCTGTGTAACTCCCGGGGCGGTGGGGCAGCAGATTCGTAAGCTTGAGGAGTGGTTGGGCATCAGCCTATTCACCCGCCATATTCGCCAACTGCAACCGACTGCCGACGGCCTGGCGTATTGGGCGCGTATTCAACCGGCGTTGGCGCAGATCAGCAGTGCCAGCCGCCTGTTGCGCGACAGCCGCAGCAACGGTGTGTGGGTGAATATGCCGCCTAGTTTTGCCGCACGCTGGTTTGCTCGGCGTATGTCTGGCTTTGTCGCGCGTAATCCGGAGGTGGCTCTGCACCTCAATTCGTCCGCTGCTGTGGTCGACTTCAATGCCGAACCGGTGGACCTGGCCGTGCGTTACTTCGATGGCAACGACCCGGCGCTGGAAGCTCATCTGCTGTGCAACGACGACGCCCGCGTTTACTGCAGCCCCGAGTACGCCACGCGCCTGAACCTGCGCAGCAGCGCCGATGTAGGCAAGGCCACTTTGCTGCACAACACCCTGCACCCACATTGGGAAAACTGGCTGCAACGCTTTAGCGGCTTGTCGGCGAAAGCGCAGGCGGCGATTCCCGGTCTGTATTTCGACCAGTCGCTGGTCGCCATCGAGGCCGCCAGCCGCCATCAGGGGGTGCTGCTGACCAGCGCACTGTTAACCGAAGAGGAAGTGGCGGCGGGCAGCCTGATTGAAGCGTTTAGCGACCGCTTGCTGTTAAGCAAGGGCTATTACGTCGTCCACCCCCAGGGCGCCACCCTGCGCCCGGCGGTGCAGGCGCTTAAGCAGTGGCTAATCGACGAAGCTCAGGCCCGCACCTAGGGTGGGGCCGGTCCGCCCATTCTGCCGTCATTGGGACTGGGGAATAGTCTGCTGCTGCCGCTCCAAACGCTCCAGCCGCTCTAGTCGTTCTAGCTGCTCCGCGTTCTCCAACCGCTCACGCTTGCGCAAGGCTTCGTCGTACAGATCCTTTTTGTGCTGCAACTCGTCCTCGCGCATTTGCTCTTTCTTCTGCGCGCGGCGCGATTCTTCGCTATCTGGGATGCCAGTGACCGTCGTCGCCGAGGGTTTGTCCTCGGCGTCGGCTGGCGCGTCTTCTTCCGTTTGGGTTTGTTCGCTGTAGGGGATATTCAGCGCACCGCTGGGCGGAACGGGTTCAATGATTCGCGTGGTTTCCCCTGCGCCCTCAGGGCAGGGCACGGTGGCGTAGCTGGTGCTGCCATCGGGGGCGACGCATTTATACACTTGGGCCTGGGCGCAGACAGGCAATAGCAGTAGAGCGATTACGGCCAGTTTCAAAGTGCTTCCCTCACTTTGTCATTCGAAGCGCGCAGGCTAGCAGGCAATCTCCGGCTTCGAAATGCTGGCCCCGTTTTTTTGTAGGTGAACGAGCAGTGTTATGCCAACAAGCTCGCCCACGCCGAAGCCAGCAATAGAGCCGCCATGGCTCGATTGAAGCGCTGCATCTGCGCATCGCTATGGCAAAACTGGCTGAGGCCACGCCCCAGCGCCGCCCACACACCCAGGCAGGGCAGCGCGACCAAAAAGAACACCAATGCCAGCAGTGCCACGCGGCTGGTTTTATCCGCTGCGTGGGCGGCAAAAACGCTGACCACTGCCAAGGCCATCATCCAGGTTTTCGGGTTAACCACTTGTAGGCCCGCGGCGGCAGCCATGCTCAGGCGTTTGCCGGCTTGTTCACGAGCGTTGTCCAGGCCGACTGCGGGGCTGCGGAAAATCTGCCAGGCCAAGTAGCTCAGCCAGGCGATGCCGGCCCAGGCCATCAGTTGTTGTACCTGTGGCTGCTGGGCAAGCGCATCGCCCACGCCCAGCCCGACCACCAGCACCAATAGCGCAGCGGCAGCACAGGCGGCCAACACCAGGGGCAGCGCGGCAGCGAGACCAAAGCGCGCGCTGTTGCTCAGCACCAGCAGGTTGGTGGGGCCAGGGGTTATGGAGGCGACAAAGGCGAATAACAGAAATGGCAGCAGGTCCACGAGCAGGCTCCAATAGCGTTCAGGAGCCTGGATGGTTGCAGCGGCAGGGCGTTCAGTCTGGACGATTTGTGCAGCGCTTGCGGTAGTCCGCCGGGGTCAATTGATAGGCGCGGCGAAACCAGCGGCCGAGGTGGCTTTGGTCGGCAAAACCGAGGGCGCTGGCAACCTGCACCGGCGTTTCACCACGGGCCAGCAGGTGCCGGGCTTTGGCCAGGCGCAGTTGAATCAGGTAGGCGTGCGGCGCCATGCCAAAGGCGGCTTTAAAGGCGCGGGTCAGACGGAAGCGGTCGACGCCGCTGATACGCGCTAGATCATCCAGGCCGATATCGTCATGCCCATGGGCATGTAGATAGTCGCGGGCGCGCTGGGCCACCAGCGGCAGGCGTGGGTCGAGCAACTGCGGCTGGCGCCAGTGCAGGTGTGCGGTCATTTGTGCCAGCAGGCCGTCCAGCGCGGTTTGCCGAACGATGCGTAACTCGTTGCCGTGCAGTGCTTGGAACGCGAGCAGAGTGGCCTGCGCCAGCCGCGTATCACCGATCAAGGTTCGGGCAAAACCCGGCAGGCAACTGGCGGGCGCCTGCTCGAACAGCGCACGAACTTCGCGCTCCAGCCAGTGCGGGTCGAGGTACAGCATGGAATAGGTAAAGCCTTCGGCCGAGGGCGCAGTGCCGTCGTGGATCTCGCCGGGCTCGAGCATAAATACCTGGCCGGGCGTGCTGATATGGCGCTGCTGCCGGCAACTGAACTGCTGCACACCTTGTTCGGTAACACCGATCAGGTAGCTGTCGTGCCAATGTGGGTCGTAGGCATGGCCGCGGAAATGGGCACGGATGGTCTCGATGCCGGAGTCGGCGTCTTGGCTGAGATCAATCCAGTTGCTTGCGGGCATGGGCTGGGACCGGGAGAAAACGTGGGTCGGGGTAGTATGCCTTTGAGCGAAATTAAGGTCTGGAAGTTTTGTGCAGCCTTTGCCCTCAGCCCCAGCCAAGCGAGGTCGTTATCAGCCGCGCAAACTTCATTCCAGTCCCCTCGCCCCTGTGGGGAGAGGGCTAGGGTGAGGGGCAACTGCGCGCACACTTCTAGGG
>NZ_JBBNAH010000766.1:0-13465 GCF_037994325.1 Pseudomonas sp. | reverse complement strand
GGCCGGGATCACCTCGGTCGCATTTAAAAGCAAAAGCCCCTCTCCCGCCCTTCGGGCACCCTCTCCCGCAAGCGGGAGAGGGGATACATGTGCCACCGCGTTCTGCTCTGCTCCCCTCGCTCGAAACAAACTCAATGGCTGTTCACCCCTCGCCCGCTCGCGGGAGAGGGGCCGGGGGAGAGGGTCGGGATCACCTCGGTCGCATTTAAAAGCAAAAGCCCCTCTCCCGCCCTTCGGGCACCCTCTCCCGCAAGCGGGAGAGGGGAACGTTTGAAGATAGCGCTGGCCCCTACAACTTCTTCTCAAATATCTGCGAATTACGCTGGTAGTTGTACAGCGAAGCCCTGGCCGCCGGCAGACGCTCTACGCCACTCGGCTCAAAGCCGCGCTCACGAAACCAGTGCGCGGTACGGGTGGTCAGCACAAATAAGGTTTTCAACCCCTGCGCCTTGGCCCGTTCTTCAATGCGTTCCAGCAGCTCATCACCGCGTCCGCCGTGACGGTATTCGGGGTTTACCGCCAAGCACGCCAGCTCACCGCTGTCCGAGTCGGCAATCTGATACAGCGCCGCACAGGCGATGATCAGGCCGTCGCGTTCGACGATGGTGAATTGCTCAATTTCGCGCTCCAGCACTTCGCGCGAGCGGCGCACCAGAATGCCTTGCTCTTCCAGCGGGCTGATCAGGTCGATCAAGCCGCCGACGTCTTCAATGCTCGCTTCACGCAATTGTTCAAACTGCTCCTGGTCCACCAGGGTACCGCCACCGTCGCGGGTAAACAGTTCGGTGAGCAGTGAGCCGTCTTCGCTGTAGCTGACGATATGGGCGCGTTTTACCCCGCCGCGGCAGGCTTGTGCCGCGGCATCCAGCAGCTCGGCCTGGTAGCTGTTGCCCAGGCGTTGCAGATGGGTAGGCACCTGCTGCGGACGCAGTTCGCGCACCAACTTGCCGTTGTCGTCCATCAGACCTTGTTCGTTGCCAAACAAGATCAGCTTGTCAGCGCCCAGGTCGATCGCGGCGCGCATGGCCACGTCTTCGCAGGCCAGGTTGAAGATTTCGCCCGTGGGCGAATAACCCAGTGGCGAGAGCAGCACGATGGAGCGCTCGTCCAGCAAGCGGCCGATACCTTTGCGGTCGACCCGACGCACTTCACCGGTGTGGTGGTAGTCCACGCCTTCGACCACGCCAATCGGCCGCGCGGTAACAAAATTGCCGCCCGCCACGCGCAGGCGTGAGCCCTGCATCGGCGAGGCGGCCATGTCCATCGACAGCCGCGCTTCGATGGCGATGCGCAGCTGGCCAACGGCGTCGATCACGCATTCCAGCGTCGGGCCATCGGTGATGCGCATATCGCGGTGGTAGTGCGGGGTCAGGCCACGGGCGGCCAGGCGCGCTTCAATTTGTGGGCGCGAGCCATGCACCAGCACCAGGCGCACACCCAGGCTGTGCAGCAGCACCAGGTCGTGAACGATATTGCCGAAGTTGGGGTGGGCAACGCCGTCGCCGGGCAGCATGACGACAAAGGTGCAGTCCCGGTGGGCGTTGATATAGGGGGAAGCGTGGCGAAGCCAATTAACGTATTCGGGCATAACGCGAAGAGCCTTATAAATTCGAGATGAGAAAGCCTGTGCAGGTACGGCGGGACTTCAGCTTTATCGTCGGAATTGAGGCTGTAACACGCGTTTGCTCCTTGTCATTGAGAGGTAGAGGGGGTGAGGCAATAGTGCTGAATCAGTTCACGCAGCACCTTCACTGTGGGCTGCAAACGTGACAGTTCCAGGAACTCTCCCGGCTGGTGGGCACAGCTGATATCGCCGGGGCCAAGAATAATGGTCTCGCAACCAAGTTGCTGAAGATAAGGCGCTTCGGTGCCGAATGCCACTGCCTCAGCACGATGGCCGGTCAGGCGCTCGGCCACGCGGACCAATTCGGCGTCCGCCACCTGCTCGAAAGCCGGCACATGGGGGAACAGCGGGGCGAAGTCGATCTTCACCTGATGCTGCTCGGCAATCGGCAGCAGCTTTTCGCGAATGGCGGCGCGCAGCTGTTCGGCGTCCATGCCCGGCAAGGGGCGAATGTCGAACTCCAGCGAGCATTGGCCGCAGATCCGGTTGGGGTTATCGCCACCATGAATGCAACCGAAATTCAGCGTGGGCTGCGGCACGCTGAACTGCTCGTTGCGGTACAGGCGCTGCCATTTCTGCCGCAGCTGCATCAGCTCGGCCATGGTCGCGTGCATGGCTTCCAAGGCGCTGTGGCCGAGAGTGGGGTCGGAGGAATGGCCGCTTTGGCCGAGGATATCGATGCGCTCCATCATCACGCCCTTGTGCAGGCGGATTGGCCTTAATCCGGTAGGTTCGCCAATCACCGCAGCGCGGCCCAAGGGCTGACCCGCCGCCGCCAAGGCACGGGCACCGGCCATCGAGCTTTCTTCGTCGCAGGTGGCCAGCACTAACAACGGCTGCTTGAACGGGTGCGCCAGCAGCGGCAGCACGGCCTCGATCACCAAGGCGAAGAAACTTTTCATATCGCACACGCCCAGCCCTACCCAGGTGCCATCCACCTCGGTGAGTTTCAGCGGGTCGCTCTTCCACAGCGCTTCGTCAAACGGCACGGTGTCGCTATGGCCCGCCAACACCAGGCCGCCGGGGCCGGAGCCAAAGCTGGCGAGCAAATTGAATTTGCCGGGGGAGACTTGCTGCACATCGCATTTAAACCCCAGATCGCCCAGCCAAGTGCTAAGCAGATCGATCACCGCCTTGTTCGACAGATCCAGGCTCGGCTGCGTACAGCTCACCGATGGCGCAGCGATCAGCGCGGCGAATTGCTCTTTCAAGGTTGGTAATGGCATGCCAAGTCTCCACGGGCGAGGCCCATCATAGAGGCATCCGCCTGCAGGAATAAACCGTAAGCGGCCACCACCCCCGGCGTCCCCGCGCAGGCGGGGACCCAGAATTTCACGCCGAACGTCGTCTCCTTCAACACTCTGGATTCCGGCCTTCGCGGGAATGACGGTGGTTATGTGGCGTTCGCGGACGACGCAAGCGCGATGGGCCTGTACACTTCACGGCCTTAAGTTCCCAGCGTTTGGATTCCCCGGCCATGCAAAAAGAAACTGAAATCAAACTCCGCGTCAGCCGCGAAACCCTCACTGCCTTGCGCGACCACCCGCTACTGAAAAAACGCAACAAAGCCGGTTGGGAACAGCGCGAACTGCTCAATCAATATTTCGACACCCCCGAACGCGACCTGGCCCAGGCGCGCATTGCCCTGCGCATCCGTCGCGACGGCGAGCAATTTATCCAAACCCTGAAAACCCGTGGCCAGAGCGTGGCCGGCCTCTCCGAGCGCAACGAGTACGACTGGGAAGTGGCCAAGGCCAAGCTCGACCTGAAGAAACTCGACGACACTTGCTGGCCCGCCGCCCTGGCTGAACTGGACAAGAAAACGCTGCAGGTGATCTTCACCACCGACTTCGTCCGCGAGCGCGCCGAAATCGCCTGGGGCCGTGGCAAAAGCAAAGTGGTGGTAGAAGCGGCTCTGGACCTCGGCAAAGTTGTCGCCGGCGGCCAGGAAGAAGAAATCTGCGAGCTGGAGTTGGAGCTGCGCCAAGGCGAGCCGCAAGCGCTACTGGAGCTGGCTGCCGAACTGGCCGCCGACCTGCCGTTGATGCCGTGCGATATCAGCAAGGCCGAGCGCGGTTACCGCTTGTTTGATGCCAACAGCTATTCCCTGAGCCTGCCACAACCAGCGCTGGAACCTGAGTTGCCGCTGGACCAGGCCTTCGCCGCACTGGCCTGGCATCTATTGGGCAGCAGCCAGCGCCTGGCCGAGCAATACCGTTTTAATGGCCACTGGCGCCTGCTGGTGGAATGGCTGGAGCAACTGGTCGACCTGCGCGCCTTGCTCAGCAGCCTCGGCCAAGCCGCGCCACGCGCCAGCAGCCATGACCTGCGCGAGCGCCTTGATGCTCTGCTCAACGACTGGCGCCCCCGTGTGGTTGCCGGTCTGAGCGACGACACCGCCCGCCAAGCTGCCCCGGCGTTATTTCTCGCCGAACTGCAAGGCACGCGTTGGGGCCAGTTCTCGCTGAACACCTCGCTGTGGCTGCTGACCAACGCCTGGACCACCGAGCGCAACAGCCGTGGCAATCGCCAGGGCGCCGCGCCACTGGGCAACTGGCTACCGACCCTGCTGGCCGAAGAAGCCCGCAGCCTGCAACTGGGCCGCTACCAGCAGCAGCCGGAAGACTTGGCCGAACAGCTGCCGCGGATCGAGCGTATTCAAGTGTGGTTGCGTCTAGCCCGCCAGGTATTGATTGACGTGCCGGAAGTCGACCGCCTCTACGGCGAGCTAAACAAACTGCGCGACCTCGCCCACCGCCCCATCGAAGACGACTGCCTGGACGCCCGCAGCCAGCAAGCGCAAACCGTGTTGACCACCAAAGCGTGGAAAACCCTGCTGAAGCTGTAACGCGGTCTTCCAGCATTCCCCTCTCTTGTTTGCGGGCGCCCGGCTAGGGGAGAGGGTGCCCGAAGGGCGGGAGAGGGCTATTAGCCGCGACCTCGTTTACCCCGCCCCTCTCCCCCAGCCCCTCTCCCGCAAGCGGGAGAGGGGTGCAGAGCATTTGAGTTTGTTTGGCTGTGCACTCGGTTTGGCGTCGAACAACGCAATCGGGCATGCTTGCGGCTATTCTTGATCCACCCCAGATCCAACCGGGGTCTTCTATTTCGTCACGCCGCACCGCATCAAACAGGGAGTTCGCATGTCCGCTTTCGCAAGCCAGGCCCAAGATCGCACGCTGGATCTCAATGACCTGCTGCGTGAGCTGGTGGCCCAAGGCCGGGTAGCGCAGGACACCGCCGAACAACTGATGGCGATTCGCCGTAGTTCGAGCAACACCCAGCTCCATCCCTTGGAATTTATCGCCGGCCAGCAGGTTGACGACCTCACCCGCCCCGGTAAAAAACTCGATCTGGAAACCCTGACCATCTGGCTGGCCAACCTGGCCGGACAGCCGTACATGCGTATCGACCCGCTGAAAATCAACGTGGCGGCGGTCACGCCGTTGATGTCTTACGCATTCGCCCAACGGCACAAGATTCTCGCCGTGGCGGCAGATAACGACGCAGTGACCATCGCCAGTGCGCAGCCTTTTGTCGCCAGTTGGGAAGCCAACCTGACCCACGTGCTCAAGCGCCCGATCAAACGCGTGGTGGCCAACCCGTCGGATATCCAGCGTTTTACCGTGGAGTTTTTCCGCCTGGCGAAATCGGTCAGCGGCGCCTCGGCGGTGGACACCAAAGCCACCAGCATCGGCAACTTCGAACAACTGCTAAACCTCGGCGCCAGCGACCAAGAGCCAGACGCCAACGACTCGCACATCATCAATATCGTTGACTGGCTGTTCCAGTACGCCTACCAGCAGCGCGCCAGTGACATTCATATTGAGCCGCGCCGCGAACAAGGCACGGTGCGCTTTCGCATCGACGGCGTGCTGCACAACGTTTACCAGTTTCCGCCGCAGGTGACGATGGCAGTGGTTAGCCGCCTGAAAACCCTGGGCCGCATGAACGTGGCAGAAAAACGCAAACCGCAGGACGGCCGGGTAAAAACCAAGACCCCGGACGGCGGCGAAGTGGAGCTGCGCCTGTCGACCCTGCCCACCGCCTTTGGCGAAAAGATGGTGATGCGGATTTTCGACCCGGAAGTGCTGTTGAAAAACTTCGACCAGTTGGGCTTCTCACCCGACGACCTCAAGCGCTGGCTGGAAATGACCAGCCAACCCAACGGCATCATTCTGGTCACCGGCCCCACCGGTTCGGGCAAGACCACCACGCTCTATACCTCGCTGAAAAAGCTGGCGACCTCCGAGGTCAACCTGTGCACCATCGAAGACCCCATCGAAATGATCGAGCCGGCCTTTAACCAGATGCAGGTGCAGCACAATATCGACCTCAACTTCGCCAGCGGCGTGCGTGCGCTGATGCGCCAAGACCCGGACATCATCATGGTCGGCGAGATCCGCGACCTGGAAACCGCGGAAATGGCGATCCAGGCGGCGCTCACCGGTCACCTGGTGCTCTCCACCCTGCACACCAACGATGCGCCCAGCGCCATTACCCGCTTGCTGGAACTCGGTGTGCCGTACTACCTGCTCAAAGCCACGTTGCTTGGGGTAATGGCCCAACGCTTGGTGCGCACCCTGTGCCCGCACTGCAAAGTGCCGGTGGAAATTACCGAGGAAGACTGGCAGTCGCTGACCCGCCCGTGGAATGCCCCGCTACCGACCGGGGCGCACAAGGCGGTGGGCTGCCTGGAATGCCGCGATACCGGCTACCGTGGTCGCGCCGGTGTGTATGAAATCATGCAACTGACCGACAGCCTCAAGCCCTTTATCAGCGCCGACACTGACCTGCTCCCGCTGCGCCGCCAGAGTTTTAAAGAGGGGATGCGCAGCCTGCGGCTCTCCGGCGCACAGAAAGTAGCGGCCGGTCTGACAACTATTGAAGAAGTATTGCGAGTGACCCCGCAAAGCGAACAGAAGTAACGTCGTAGGGTGTGCTGCGCGCAGCACGCGCTTTACGCGTAACCCCGATGGTGCGCACAGCACACCCTACGGGGCGTCCAGTCCGAATGACTTACACAAGGAAGCGTCATGCAAATCGGTAGTGTGCTTTTTCTCTTCGTCGGCCTCGCGGTCGCCATTCTGTTTATGGGCTTCAAGGTTGTGCCGCAAGGCTACGAGTGGACGGTGGAGCGCTTTGGTCGCTACACCACGACACTGCGCCCAGGCCTGAACATTATCGTGCCGGTGATGGACCGCATCGGCCGCAAGCTCAATGTGATGGAAAGCGTGCTGGATATTCCGCCGCAGGAAGTCATTACGTCCGATAACGCTACGGTACAGATCGACGCCGTGTGTTTCTTCCAGGTGGTCAACACCGCCCAAGCGGCTTACGAGGTGAATAACCTCGAACACGCCATTCGCAACCTGCTGCAAACCAATATCCGCACCGTGCTCGGCTCCATGGAGCT
Source organism: Pseudomonas sp. (assembly GCF_037994325.1). Classification (GTDB taxonomy): domain Bacteria; phylum Pseudomonadota; class Gammaproteobacteria; order Pseudomonadales; family Pseudomonadaceae; genus Aquipseudomonas. Next base: position 6,428 of record NZ_JBBNAH010000766.1, on the reverse strand, counting down.
GGACGCCATGCTCGGCCAGCGCGATGTGATCAACGAACGCCTGCTGCGCACCGTCGATGAAGCCACGGCGCCGTGGGGCATCAAAATCACCCGCATCGAAATCAAAGACATCAGCCCACCGGCCGACCTGATGGCGGCGATGTCTGGGCAGATGAAGGCTGAGCGGGTCAAGCGTGCACAAATCCTCGAAGCCGAGGGCCTGCGTGCCGCCGCGATTCTGACCGCCGAAGGTAAAAAGCAGGCGCAGATTCTTGAGGCCGAAGGTGAACGTCAGGCGGCGTTTCTCGAGTCCGAAGCGCGCGAGCGTCAGGCCGAAGCCGAGGCGCGCGCCACCCAGGTGGTATCGGAGGCTATCGCCAGCGGCAACGTGCAGGCGATCAACTATTTCGTCGCGCAGAAGTACATCGACGCCCTGGGCAAACTGGCCTCGGCCAATAACAGCAAAGTGATTTTGATGCCGCTGGAAGCCAGCCAAGTGATAGGCGCGGTGGGCGGCATTGGCGAGATCGTCAAAGCTACCTTTGACACCAATAAGAAAGCCTAAGGACGCGTGACCGATGATGGATTTTCTGCAACACCTGTCCTTCTGGGACTGGTTGGCCCTGGGCACCCTGCTGCTGATTCTGGAAGTATTCGGCGCCGGCGGTTACCTACTCTGGACCGGCATGGCCGCTGCAGCCGTGGGGGTGATTAGCTACCTGTTCCCGGCCCTGCCTTGGCCTTGGCAATTTCTGCTGTTTGCCGTGCTCTCGCTGCTCACCGCGGTGCTGTGGTGGCAACGCCTGCGCCATGCCGGCAAGGTGTCGGAACAGCCTGGCTTAAACCAGCGCGGCCAGGAATTTCTCGGACGCACTTTTAGCCTGCATGAAGCCATTGTCGGCGGGCGCGGCAAGATCAAAGCGGGCGACAGTTTGTGGTTAGTGATCGGCCCCGACCTGCCCGCCGGCACGCAGGTGGAAGTGATTGGCCAGGAAGGGGTGTTACTGAAAATCAAAGCCTGCGCCTAACCTGCGCAGCGCTATTGTCCTGCAAGAGACTTGAACTAGCGCAGCGGCCCAGCGGTCGTAAATTCAAGCCCCGAATTTACGCTCTGGGCGCCCGTCACTGCAGGAGAAACCCCATGCACCGCAAACTCGTAATTGCGTCCTTGTTGTTGGTTGTCCCGGTTGCCTCGGTCTCGGCCGACACTTTCTGGCGCAACGTACTGTCGTCCGGCGCCACCACCGGCTCGTTCTACCTGACCTCGCGCAAAGACCACAAAGTGGTCATCGACGCCCAAGAAGATGCGAGCAGCTTTGTCGCCAGCAACGGCGCTATCCGTGGGCCTTACCTGGAAGCCGCCTTGCAGAAAGTGCGCGCGGAAAACCCAGGTTTGAAAGCCTCGGACGATGAACTGGCGCAAGCCATTCTCAGCGCTGAACCGGCTACGGCCGCGCAGTAAACTGCGCCCTGGGATTGCCTAGCGCGTCTGGTTGTTACGGACGCGAATGTGCGAGCATCGCCGCTCACTTCTGTAGACAAGGACCGTTGCCATGGGCAATCCCATACCCACCCTGAAAGTCGTGTTGATCCTGATCATCGCGGTAAACGCCATCTGGTTTACCGACCGCGTGTTGTCCATCGTTGGCCTGGACTTGCTGAGCTATCTGCCAAGCGCCGTCTGGCAACTGCTGAGCGCGCTGGGCAGCGGCTTGTTAATCATCTTTAACGTGCTGCTGTTGGGGTTGTTGCCGAAGTTGCAGCTCAAAGGCGAGTGAGCGCCGGCTCAGCAGGGTGTTCGCCTGTTTATGCGCCAACACGATCAGTTCCCTCGCCCGCAAACAGGCGAGGGGTGCAGAGCCTTTGACTTAGTTAGGCGTCCGCTACCGCCTGATAAGCGCCAGCATCCAGCAGCTTGTCCAGCTCACTCACATCGTTTGGCTGCAACTTGTAGAACCAGCTGCCATACGGGTCGCCGTTAACGCTTTCTGGCGAATCGGCCAGCGCGTCGTTAACAGCAGTCACCACGCCGCTAACCGGCGAGTAGATATCGGAAGCGGCTTTAACCGATTCCACTACACCCGCTTCCTGGCCAGCGGCCAGTTGCTTACCCACTTCCGGCAATTCAACAAAGACCACGTCGCCCAGGGCTTCCTGCGCGTGGTCGGAAATGCCCACGGTCACGCTGCCATCAGCTTCCAGGCGCGCCCATTCGTGGCTGGCGGCGTAACGCAGTTCGCTAGGGATATTGCTCATATCGTGGTCCTCGGAGTCGGGGAGGCGGAATGTCCGCCTGGAAAAGTTAGCAGGTTAGCCGATCAGATCAATGCTTTGCCGTGGCGTACAAAGTTAGGCCGAACCACACGCACGGGATACCACTTGCCGCGGATTTCCACCTCGGCTCTTTCGCCAGTAGCGGCAGGAACCCGGGCCAAGGCGATGGATTTACCCAGGGTAGGCGAAAAGCTGCCGCTGGTAATTTCCCCTTCGCCAATGCCTTCAACGCGCACCACCTGGTGGGCGCGCAAGACGCCGCGCTCTTCCAGCACTAAGCCTACCAGCTTGGCTTGCGCGCCAGCACTGCGCTGCGCTTCCAGCGCTTGGCGGCCGACAAAGGCGCGCTCGGTGGGCTCCCAGGCAATGGTCCAGGCCATATTGGCCGCCAGCGGCGAAACGCTTTCGTCCATATCCTGGCCGTACAGGTTCATGCCGGCTTCCAGGCGCAGGGTGTCGCGGGCGCCGAGGCCGATGGGGGCAATACCGGCGCCCACCAGCTCGTTGAAAAAGCTGGAGGCTTGTTCGCGTGGCAAGACAATTTCCAGGCCGTCTTCACCGGTGTAACCGGTGCGGGCGATAAACCAGTCACCGTCGGTAAAACCTTGGAAGGGTTTCAGATCGTGGATCAGCGTGGCGCGGCTGGAGGACACCAGTTCAGCCACCTTGGCGCGCGCATGCGGGCCTTGAATGGCGAGCATGGCCAGTTCGCTGCGCTCGTTAAGCTGCACGTCGAAGCCGGTAGTTTGTGCCTGCATCCAGGCCAGGTCTTTGTCGCGGGTGGCGGCGTTGACGACCACGCGGTAGCCCTCAGCGGTGAGGTAGACGATCAGGTCGTCAATCACCCCGCCTTCGGCATTGAGCATGCCGCTGTACAGCGCTTTGCCCAGGTCTTGCAGGCGCTCGATATCGTTGGCCAGCAAGTGTTGCAGATAGGCCTTGGCCTGCGCGCCACTGACGTCGACAACGGTCATATGCGACACGTCGAATACCCCGCAATCGCGTCGCACCTGATGGTGCTCTTCAACTTGCGAGCCGTAATGCAGTGGCATGTCCCAACCGCCGAAATCGACCATCTTGGCACCCAATGCAAGGTGCTGATCATAGAGGGGCGTGCGCTGTCCCATGGGTTTCTCCTTCCGGGCTTGGCAGAGGTGCGGGCGGTCAGTGAGGCTCCGCAGCGCCTAGAAAAACCAGGCCTTGCAGGAGATTTCAACTAGCCGGTCAGGATGACGTCCCACACCGAATGGCGCGCATTGTAGCCGCAAGACTAGTCCCTGCACACACGCCTTACCGACTGTGCAGTTACTGCCCGTAACGACGTGCCGAACGGCGGATCAGGCCAATTACCGGCAGCAGGCCGACCAGCACCAGGGTCAACGCCGGCAGCGCGGCGCGGGCCCACTCGCCTTCGCTGGTCATCTCGAAAATGCGCACGGCCAGGGTGTCCCAACCAAACGGGCGCATCAGCAAGGTGGCGGGCATTTCCTTAAGCACGTCGACAAACACCAGCAACGCCGCACTTAAAGCGCCTGGCACCAGCAGCGGCAGATAGACGCGAAAGAACAAGCCGTAACCGGCGACACCAAGGCTGCGCGACGCTTCCGGCAGGGACGGACGAATACGCGCCAGCGCGCCTTCCAGCGGGCCGTAGGCGACGGTGATAAAGCGGATCAGGTAAGCCAACACCAACGCCAGCAAGCCGCCGAGCAACAGCGGTTTGCCGGCGCCACCGAGCCACTGGGAAAGCGGCACCACCCAGGCGCGGTCGAGGTAGCTGAACACCAGCATGATCGACACCGCCAGCACGGAACCTGGCAGGGCATAACCGAGGTTGGCCAGGCTGATGGCGCTGCGGATCGGTCGCGTCGGCACCAGGCGCCGGGCAAATACCAGCAGCAAGGCTGCAGCCACGGTGACCGCTGCGGCAATCGCGCCGAGGTAAAGGGTATGCAGGATCAGGCCGACGTAGCGCTCGTCGAGATCGAAGCGCCCGCGTTGCCAGCACCACACCAGCAGTTGCAGCAGGGGCACGGCAAAGGCGCAGGCGAACACTAGCCCACACCAGCTACTGGCCGCCAGCGCTTTCCAGCCACGCAGGTGGTACAGCGCGTGGCCGCGCGGGCGCTCATTGGCCGGGCGGCTAGCGCCACGGGCACGGCGTTCGCCGTAGAGCACCAGCATCACCGCGAGCAATAGCAGGCTGGCCAGTTGAGTGGCGCTGGACAAGCTGTAGAAGCCGTACCAGGTCTTGTAGATGGCGGTGGTAAAGGTGTCGAAGTTAAATACCGACACCGCGCCAAAATCCGCCAGGGTTTCCATCAACGCCAACGCCACCCCAGCACCGATTGCCGGTCGCGCCATGGGCATGGCCACGCGCCAGAACGCCTGCCAGGGTGATTGGCCAAGAATGCGCGCGGCCTCCATCAAGCCCTTGCCCTGGGCCAGAAACGCGCTGCGCGCGAGCAGGTACACGTAGGGGTAAAACACCAGCACCAGCACCACAATCACGCCACCAGTGGAGCGCACGCGGGGTAAACGCAGACCCGTGCCAAACCACTCGCGTAGCAGGCTTTGCAGGGGACCGGAAAAATCCAGCAGCCCCACAAACACAAACGCCAGCACATAGGCAGGAATGGCGAAGGGCAGCATCAGCGCCCAGTCCAGCCAGCGCCGACCAGGGAACTCACATAGCGAGGTGAGCCAGGCCAGGCTGACGCCCAACAGCGTGACACCGAAGCCCACGCCCAGCAGCAGAATCAAGGTATTGCCGAGCAGGCGCGGCATCTGCGTGTCCCACAGATGCGCCCATATTTCGTGGTCGATGGTTTGCCAAGAGAGCAGCAGCACGGACAGGGGAAGCAGCACCAGCGCCGAGATGGCAAAGGAGATGGCGTACCAGCGACGTTGATGGACCAAAAGCACAGACCGTAGGTTGGGTTGAGCAAAGCGAAGCCCAACGTTTCGTAGATAACAATGGGCCGGCGATGTTGGGCTTTACCTCTGGCTCTACGCCCGCGGACCGCCCCAACCTACTTAATACCAGCCCGCGCGGTCCATCAGTTTGATGGCTTCGGCCTGGCGCTTGCCAGCCACTTCTACCGCAATGGTATCGGCTTTAAACGTGCCCCAGCTCGCCACTTCTTCCGACGGTTTTACCTTCGGGTTGGCCGGGTATTCCTGGTTTACCCCGGAGAAAATCGCCTGGGCCTCAGGCCCGGTCATCCATTCCACCAGGGCTTTGGCAGCTGCCGGGTGCGGCGCATGTTGGGTCAGGCCAATGCCCGACAGGTTCACATGCACGCCACGGTCATTCTGGTTAGGCCAAAACAGCTTTACCGCCAGGCTCGGGTCTTGTTTATGCAAGCGCCCGTAATAGTAGGTGTTGACGATGCCCACATCGCACTGCCCGGCGTTGATGGCTTGCAGTACGGCGATGTCATCGGAGAACACGTCGGTGGACAGGTTATTAACCCAGCCTTTGAGAATTTCTTCCGTCTTCGCCGCGCCGTGGGCTTCGATCAGGGTGGCGGTCAGCGACTGGTTGTAGACCTTCTTTGCCGTGCGCAGGCACAGGCGCCCTTCCCACTCTTTACCGGCCAAGGCCTCATAGGTGGACAACTCTTCGGGTTTTACCCGGTCGCTGGCATAGGCGATGGTGCGCGCGCGCAGCGACAGGCCCGTCCAGCTGTCAGTGGAGGAGCGGTATTGCGCAGGGATATTGGCGTCGATTACCGGCGAATCGAAGGGCTGCAAAATGCCCATCGTCTCGGCTTGCCAGAGGTTGCCGGCATCCACGGTGAGCAGCAGATCGGCGGTGGCGTTAGCGCCTTCGGCTTTGATGCGCTGCATCAGTGGCGCTTCTTTGTCGGTGATGAACTTGACCGTTACGCCGGTCTTGGCGGTGTAGGCATCAAACACCGGCTTGATCAGCTCGTCGATGCGCGAGGAATACACCACCACTTCATCGGCGGCCTGCGCAGTGGTTGCGCCCATCAGCACAAAGAGAGAAAGAAATGAGCGGCGAATCGACACGAGCACGTCCTCGTAAAAGCTAGAAGGCCGCAAATGATAGTGAACCTCAGTTGGCGACCGGCGATCGAGGTGTGTCGGGATGTTGCACAAGCGCTGCTTGTTAAACGCCGTTTGCGATTCGTCGCACCTGGGTCCCCGCC
>NZ_JBBNAH010000765.1:0-8898 GCF_037994325.1 Pseudomonas sp. | reverse complement strand
TTGTTCTTCCCAGAGCAATTCCTCGGCGTCTTGCGGGTGACGTTTGTCGAGGGCTACAGGGCTTTCTTGCGCGCTGCTTTCTATAGGCGCAACAACCGGCACAACAGGCACCGGTTTAATCGGGTCCTGCTGGGTGGTAACTGGCGCCAACGAATGAGGGATGGGCGGCAACATCCAAGCGTCCTCTCGTACACGTGCCGACCCGCAGCCGGCTAAGGTTGAAAAACACTTCTATGATAGGGCTGTCGGCGCGCAAATCGCCGACTTTAGCCACGCATCGCTACACTTTTAGCATATGAGCAGGCCCTTTCACCCTTTTTGACGCGGCAAACCCGCGCCTGGGCAAAAGGCCAGTAAGCAATTGATGTTCTTCGCCTTTGGCCAGGGCGGCGGCTTGCGTTACCATAGCCGGCTTTTTCAACGCGGGAGACAGGCATGGCGCAGCAGTATGAACCGGGGCAACGCTGGATTAGTGACAGCGAAGCGGAGTTGGGCTTGGGCACAGTCCTGGTACAGGACGGCCGCATGCTCACCATGCTCTACCCGGCCACTGGTGAAACCCGCCAATACGCCACCCGCAATGCGCCGCTGACTCGCGTGCGCTTCTCGCCGGGCGATGAAATCACTCACTTCGAAGGCTGGAAACTGACCGTACAGGAAGTCGACGATATCGACGGCCTGCTGGTCTATCACGGCCTTAACGCGCAGAACCAAGTGGTAACCCTGCCGGAAACCCAGCTGTCCAACTTTATCCAATTCCGTCTGGCCAGCGACCGCCTGTTCGCCGGGCAGATCGACCCGCTGCCGTGGTTTGCCCTGCGCTACCACACCCTGGAACACACCAGCCGTCAGCTGCAGTCTTCGCTCTGGGGCTTGGGTGGCGTGCGTGCGCAACCCATCGCCCACCAACTGCACATTGCCCGTGAAGTGGCTGACCGTATCGCCCCGCGCGTATTGCTCGCCGACGAAGTAGGTTTGGGTAAAACCATCGAAGCCGGTCTGGTGATTCACCGCCAGTTACTGTCCGGCCGCGCCAGCCGTGTGCTGATCCTGGTGCCCGAAAACCTCCAGCACCAATGGCTGGTGGAAATGCGCCGCCGTTTCAACCTGGAAGTGGCACTGTTCGACGCCGAACGTTTTATCGAAAGCGACGCCAGCAACCCGTTCGAAGATTGCCAGTTGGCCTTGGTCGCCCTGGAATGGCTGTGCGATGACGACAAGGCGCAAGACGCCCTGTTTGCCGCCGGCTGGGATCTGTTGGTAGTCGACGAAGCGCACCACCTGGTCTGGCACCCGGAACAAGCCAGCCCGCAATACCAATTGGTGGAGCAACTGGCCGAAGTGATTCCCGGCGTATTGCTGCTTACCGCGACGCCGGAACAACTGGGCCAAGACAGCCACTTCGCCCGCTTGCGCCTGCTCGACCCGGCGCGCTTCCACGATCTGGAAGCCTTCCGCGCCGAAAGCGCCAACTACAAACCAATTGCCGAAGCCGTGCAGGAACTGCTCGACCAAGGTCGCCTGTCGCCTGAGGCCCACGCCACTATTTCCGGCTTCCTCGGTGCCGAAGGCGAAGCCTTGCTCGCCGCTGTCACCGATGGCGACGTTGAAGCCTCGGCGCGCCTGGTACGTGAGCTGCTCGACCGCCACGGCACCGGTCGCCTGCTGTTCCGCAACACCCGTGCCGCCGTGCAGGGTTTCCCCGAGCGTGAACTGCACCCCTACCCGCTTTCCTGCCCGGACCTGTATCTGGAATTGCCAGTGGGCGAACACGCCGACCTGTACCCGGAAGTCAGTTACCAGGCCTCGCCGGACGCCAACGAAGAAGAACGCTGGTGGAAATTCGACCCGCGCGTCGACTGGCTGATCGACACCCTGAAAATGCTTAAGCGCGTCAAGGTATTGGTCATCTGTGCCCACGCCGAAACCGCCATGGACCTGGAAGACGCCCTGCGCGTGCGCTCCGGCATTCCAGCCACGGTGTTCCACGAGGGTATGAATATTCTCGAGCGCGACCGCGCGGCGGCTTATTTTGCCGACGAAGAATTCGGCGCGCAGGTGCTGATCTGCTCCGAAATCGGCAGCGAAGGGCGCAACTTCCAGTTCTCCCATCACCTGGTGCTGTTCGATCTGCCGGCGCACCCGGACTTGCTGGAACAGCGTATCGGCCGTCTCGACCGGATCGGTCAGAAGCACACCATTCAGCTGCACGTGCCGTATCTGGAAAACACCCCACAAGAACGTCTGTTCCAGTGGTACCACCAGGCGCTTAACGCCTTCCAGGCCACCTGCCCAACCGGTAATGCCCTGCAACATCAGTTCGGCCCGCGCCTGCTGCCGATGCTGGAAGAAGCCGACGATGGCGACTGGCAAGTGCTGGTCGACGAAGCCAAAGCCGAGCGCATCCGCCTGGAAGGCGAACTGCATAGCGGCCGCGACCGTCTGCTGGAACTGAACTCCGGCGGTGCTGGCGAAGGCGAAGCGTTGGTTGAAGCCATTCACGAACAAGACGACGAATTCGCCCTGCCCATCTACATGGAAGAGCTGTTTGAAGCCTTCGGCATTGAAAGCGAAGACCATTCGGAAAACGCCCTGATCCTGCGCCCCAGCGAGAAAATGCTGGATGCCAGCTTCCCGCTCGGCGACGACGAAGGCGTGACCATCACCTACGACCGCAACCAGGCGCTATCGCGCGAAGACATGCAATTCCTCACCTGGGAACACCCCATGGTGCAAGGCGGCATGGACTTGGTGCGCTCAGGCTCTATGGGCAACACCGCCGTCGCGCTGATCAAAAACAAAGCGTTGAAACCCGGCACCGTCTTGCTCGAACTGCTCTACGTCAGCGAAGTGGTTGCCCCGCGTGCTCTGCAGCTAGGCCGCTACCTGCCGCCGGCCGCCCTGCGCTGCCTGCTCGACGCCAACGGCAACGACCTGGCTGCCAAGGTGAGTTTCGAGAAGCTCAACGACCAGTTGGAAACTGTGCCACGGGCCAGCGCCAACAAGTTCGTCCAGGCGCAGCGCGACAGCCTTAACGTGCAGATCAACTCGGCCGAAAGCAAAATCAGCCCCCGCCACGTTGAGCGCGTAGCCGAAGCCAAACGCCGCTTGGCCGCCGATACCCATGAAGAATTGGCGCGCCTGACCGCGTTGCAAGCGGTTAACCCAAGCGTACGCGACAGCGAACTGCAAACCCTGCGCAGCCAATGCGAACAGGGCTTGGCCATGCTCGATAAAGCCGCGTTGCGCCTTGAAGCGATTCGGGTGCTGGTCGCCGGGTAACGGGCTTGGCCGCATGCGCGGGGATGACGGCCTTCGCAGGGATGACGGAGATTTTTCCACCTCCACCGTCATTCCCGCGCAGGCGGGAATCCAGAGTCTTGCGACAAACGCCTAGCGCTGAAGATCGACAGAAGCCGCCAACATCAAAAGGCGGCTTTTTTATGCCTGGTTACAGGCCCATCTGCTTACTGATGATCTCGTTCATCACTTCCCGCGTGCCGCCACCAATGGACAGAATGCGATTGTCGCGATACAGCCGCTCCACCAGGCTTTCGCGCATATAGCCCATGCCGCCCGCCACCTGCACCGCGTCATAAACAATGCGGTCAGCCACATCGGTGGCAAAGTTTTTGGCCATGGAAATCTCTTTAATCACCGACTTGCCGGCCGCCATCTTTGCCGCTTGGCGATAGGTGAATTCGCGCGACACTTCCAACTGCGTCGCCATCTCCGCCAGCCGGTGTTTAAGCACCTGAAACTTGCCAATCGGCTTACCAAACGCCTCACGCTGGCGCGCCCAATTCAACGACTCTTGCAGCGCCAGCTCGGCGGTCATATTGGCCATAATCGCCAACGCCAAGCGCTCAGACTGAAAGTTGGCCATGATCCCGGCAAAGCCCATGTTTTCCACGCCGATCAGGTTGCCCACCGGCACCTTGCAGTCGTCGAAAAACAGCTCGGCGGTATCAGAAGCCCACCAGCCCATTTTTTTCAGCTGCCGGCCGACGGTAAAACCCGGCGTACCCTTCTCGATCATCAGCAGACTGACGCCGCCAAAACCATCACCGCCGGTGCGCACCGCCACCGTGTAGTAGTCGGCGCGTACGCCACTGGTAATAAAGGTTTTGCTGCCGGTAACGCGATAGAAATCGCCATCGCGCACCGCGCGAGTTTTCAGGTTGGCAACATCGGAGCCGCCGCTGGGCTCAGTCACTGCCAGCGCGCAAATCTTCTCGCCGCTAAGCACCTGCGGCACCACGCGATCTCGCACCGCCGGCTGCGCCCATTTCAGAATCGGTGGCAAGCCGATATCCAGCGAGCCCAAGCCCGCCACCAAGCCGCCAGAGCCGCAGCGCATCAACTCTTCGCTGGCCACCACCTTGGCGAACACATCGCCCTCATAGCTGCCGCCAAAGCGCTCCGGGTAACCAATACCCAGAATCCCGGCAGCGCCGGCCTTCAGGTACAGCTCGCGGGGAAAGCTTTCGGCTTCTTCCCAGTCGGCGACATGGGGCAGGATCTCGCGCTCAACAAAACGGCGGACTGAATCACGGATTAACTGATGCGATTCGTCGAAGTATTCCTGAAAAGCAGACATGGCGGGCTCCAGCTGAGGTTTGGCCGACCATACCGAGCGCTTGCTTGGTTTTCAACAACCTTTCAGTAGTGCTTACACTTCAGGCAAGGGAAACGCGCTGATTAATTCAGCCAACAGCCCGCAGTTGAGCTACTCCGCCCGCTCTTGAATCATCACCCAGGGCGCCACCACCACCGCCCAAAGCTGTGGATCACGGGCCAACAAATCCTCAGCCAGCGGCGCCTCCACCTTGCTGATCTGGCCGGCAGTCAGCCACTGCCCCACTTGCGCGCCATTGTCTTCTGCTACCGCCATGGCCACTTCGACCAAATCCATACCCGGCGTCACCCACAGCAAGGCGCCACGGGCAAAGAAGGGTTGCAGTTCCGGCCAGGTGATAGCCGCGGTTTCGCCGAGCAGCTTGGCGTACAGCGGGTTGTCGTACAGGGGGTTGATGGCGTCGGTCATGTCGGGCTCTTTGTTCGACAAAATGTAAAAGGCGACCCCAGCGCTGGGGGCCGCCATAATAGCGGCGGCTGGCAGCTAAACAAGCATCCCCTGACAGACAGGTGCCGCGTGCATCACGCCGTTTTTCTATACGTTTATTTCGATTTAGCGACATTGCCCGCATGCGCGATCAGTCGCCGCTTTTCAAGGTACAAATCGGCACTCTAAACTCCGCCGCTAAAGTTGCCAGGGCCTGTTGCACGTATGGAACTTGTGCCCGGGTTTTGTCCTGGCTCTGCAGCTTCGACCAACAGGGCAACGAACCATCTGCGCCACATGCGCAAGTGGAACTTATAAAAAACCAAAAACATAAGAGTGGAGCACTATGAACAAGGCTACTAAGCAACTGTTTGCTGCCATGGCTATGGCCGGCGTCGCCAGCTATTCACTAGCAGCTGACACCATCAAGATCGGCCTGGCTGGCCCGGTTACCGGCGCGGTCGCTCAATACGGCGAGATGCAGTTCATCGGTGCCAAAATGGCTATCGAACAAATCAACAAGGCTGGCGGCGTGAACGGCCAGCAACTCGAAGGCGTGGTGTACGACGACGCTTGCGACCCGAAACAAGCGGTAGCCGTAGCCAACAAAATCGTTAACGACGACGTTAAGTTCGTGGTTGGCCACCTGTGCTCCAGCTCCACTCAGCCGGCTTCGGACATCTACGAAGACGAAGGCATTCTGATGATCACCGCGGCTTCCACCAGCCCGGAAATCACCGCCCGTGGCTACCAGTTGGTATTCCGCACCATCGGTCTGGACAGCCTGCAAGGCCCAACCGCCGGCAACTTTATTGCTGACCACATCAAGCCAAAAACCGTTGCTGTTATCCATGACAAGCAGCAGTACGGCGAAGGCATCGCCACCGCCGTTAAGCAAACCCTGGAAGCCAAAGGCGTGAAAGTCGCGCTGTTCGAAGGCATCAACGCCGGCGACAAAGACTTCTCGGCGATGATCTCCAAACTGAAACAAGCCAACGTCGACTTCGTTTACTACGGCGGCTACCACCCGGAACTCGGTCTGCTGCTGCGTCAGTCGGCTGAAAAAGGCCTGAAAGTGCGCTTCATGGGCCCAGAAGGCGTGGGTAACAAAGAGCTTTCCGCTATTGCTGGCCCGTCTTCCGAAGGCCTGCTGGTGACCCTGCCGAAGTCGTTCGACCAAGACCCGAAAAACCAGGCGCTGGTTGAAGCCTTTAAAGCCAAGAAAGAAGACCCAAGCGGTCCTTTCGTATTCCCGGCCTACGCCGCGGTACAGGTCATTGCTGAAGGCATTCAGAAAGCCGGTGACACCGACACTGCCAAGGTAGCGGCCGCTCTGCGCGCCAACACCTTCAAGACCCCGACTGGCGACCTGGCGTTTGACGCCAAGGGCGACCTGAAAGATTTCAGCTTCGTGGTCTACGACTGGCACGCTGACGGCACCAAAACCGAAGCTAAGTAAGTTTCGAGCCGCAACCCAGAGCCCACTGCCTATGCAGTGGGCTTTGTTTTAAGAGGTAAACGGGTCCACGCTCAGCCACAAGCGATGAGCGCCACCCACGCGAAAGCTTTCAAAACCCCATTCCCACGCTATATAGCAAGGCAGACCGGCCAAGGCAGGTCTGAACGGCGCGAGCCGGCCCCGTGAGGGGCGAAGCACATGAGGTGCTTCGTGAAGGAAGCGATTGACCACACCGTTCTGCTGCCAACCGCAGCTGACCGTACCCGCCCAGGCGGGATGCAGTCCGATACCGACTGCATGGCGCAATCGTCGACCTGACACAGCTATAAGTCGCGCAACCGGTTTTGCAAGTTTTCAGGAGAGCTTCGATGCCTGACATCTACCATTTCTTACAGCAGCTGGTTAATGGCTTGACCATTGGCAGCACCTACGCCCTGATCGCCATTGGTTACACGATGGTGTACGGCATCATCGGCATGATTAACTTCGCCCACGGCGAGGTGTACATGATCGGTTCGTACGTCGCGTTTATCGTGATCGCCGGGCTGACCATGATGGGCCTGGACAGCCTGCCGCTGATTTTGATCGGTGCCTTTGCGGCCACCATCATTGTCGCCAGTGCTTACGGCTACAGCATTGAACGGGTCGCCTACCGACCGCTGCGTGGCAGCAACCGTTTGATCCCGCTGATTTCGGCAATCGGTATGTCGATTTTTCTGCAGAACGAGGTCCTCCTCGCGCAGAACTCCAAAGACAAAGCGATTCCAAACCTGATCCCCGGCAACTTTGTATTTGGCGAGAGCACCATGAACGGTGTGGTGATCTCCTATATGCAAGTGATGATCTTCGTCGTCACCTTCCTGGTAATGCTCGGCCTGACGATGTTTATCTCACGCTCGCGCCTGGGCCGTGCGTGCCGCGCCTGCGCGGAAGACATCAAGATGGCCAACCTGCTGGGCATCAACACCAACAACATCATTGCCCTGACCTTTGTGATCGGCGCCACCCTGGCCGCCGTTGCAGCGGTATTGCTCGGCATGCAGTACGGGGTGATCAACCCCAACCTCGGCTTCCTCGCCGGCATCAAAGCCTTCACCGCAGCGGTACTCGGCGGTATCGGCAGCATTCCGGGCGCCATGCTCGGTGGCCTGGTGCTGGGGGTTGCTGAAGCCTTTGGCGCCGACATTTTCGGCGACCAATACAAAGACGTGGTGGCGTTCAGCCTGTTGGTGCTGGTGCTGTTGTTCCGCCCGACCGGCATTCTCGGTCGCCCGGAGGTTGAAAAGGTATGAGTACTTCTATTCAAGCCAAACAGCTCAAGACGGCGTTTTTCAGCGCCCTCTTGGTGCTCGCCGTGGCGTACCCGATTCTTGGCCTCAAGCTGAATATCGTCGGCATCCAACTGGAAGTACACGGCGCCAGCGCGCCGATTCTGTGGACCATCTTTGCCTGCGCCATCGGCATGTTCTTCTGGCAGTTGTTCCGCAGCCAATTGGGCGCCGCCTGGAACACTGTGCCGAAAGTACCGGGCGTACCGGCTTCGGCGAGCAACTTTCTGACCCTGCCTTCGACCCAGCGCTGGTTTCTGCTCGGCCTGATCGTACTGGCCTTGGCCTGGCCGTTCTTTGGCTCGCGCGGCGCGGTGGACATTGCCACGCTGATTCTGATCTACGTGATGCTCGGCCTGGGCCTGAACATTGTGGTCGGCCTGGCTGGCCTGCTGGATTTGGGTTACGTCGGCTTCTACGCCGTCGGCGCCTACAGCTACGCCCTGCTCTCGCATTACTACGGTTTTGGTTTCTGGCTGTGCCTGCCGATTGCCGGCCTAATGGCAGCGCTGTTTGGCTTCCTGCTCGGTTTCCCGGTGCTGCGCTTGCGCGGCGACTACCTGGCCATCGTCACCCTGGGTTTCGGCGAGATCATCCGGATTCTGCTGCGTAACCTCACCGAGCTTACCGGCGGCCCGAACGGCATCAGCAATATCGACAAACCGACCTTGTTCGGCCTGAGTTTTGAGCGCAAAGCCGCGGAAGGCCTGCAAACCTTCCACGAATATTTCGGCATTGCCTACAACTCGATCTACAAGGTGATCTTCCTCTACCTGGTGGCCCTGCTCTTGGTGCTGCTGGCCTTGTTTGTGATCAACCGTTTGCTGCGCATGCCCATTGGTCGTGCCTGGGAAGCGCTGCGTGAAGACGAAATCGCCTGTCGCGCACTGGGCATGAACCCCACCGTGATCAAGCTTTCGGCCTTCACCCTGGGTGCCTGCTTTGCTGGTTTTGCCGGTAGCTTCTTTGCCGCCCGCCAAGGCTTGATCACACCCGAGTCGTTCACCTTTCTGGAGTCGGCGACCATTCTCGCCATCGTCGTGCTC
>NZ_JBBNAH010000764.1:0-11255 GCF_037994325.1 Pseudomonas sp. | reverse complement strand
CGGCTTGCTGCACCTGTTGGTCAAAAACGGCCATACCGATGCGGCGTTTATCGGCGCATTTACTGAAGGCTGGGAGGTGATGGAGGACTTCCTCGAGCAATACACGCCCGCCTATGTCGCCGAAATCACAGGCCTCGCCGAAGCCGATATTCGCCAGACTGCGCTGTGGATTGGCCAGGCAGAAAACTGGATGAGTTGCTGGACCATGGGCCTGAACCAGAGCGTGCACGGCACTTGGCACACCAACGCGCTGTGCAATCTGCACCTGGCCACCGGCGCTATTTGCCGGCCGGGCAGCGGGCCGTTTTCCCTGACTGGCCAACCCAATGCCATGGGCGGCCGTGAGATGGGCTATATGGGCCCTGGTCTGCCAGGGCAGCGTTCGGCGCTGGTGGCCGAAGACCGCGCGTTTATCGAGCAGCTGTGGGGCATGCCCAGCGCCAGCCTGCGCGCCGAAACGGGCGATGGCACGGTGGCGATGTTTGAGCAGATGCGTGCCGGCAGCATCAAGGCCTGCTGGATTATCTGCACCAACCCGGTGGCCAGCGTGCCCAATCGGCAGGCGGTGATTGAAGCGCTACAAAACGCCGAACTGGTGATTACCCAAGACGCCTACCTCGACACCGAAACCAACCGCTACGCCGATATCCTCCTGCCCGGAGCGCTGTGGGCCGAAGCTGAAGGGGTGATGATCAACTCCGAACGCAACCTGACACTGATGCAGCAGGCCGTGCAGGCCCCAGGCGACACCCTGCCCGACTGGCAACTGATTGCCCGCGTAGCCTGCGCCATGGGCTATGCCGATGCGTTCAGTTACAGCAGCGCCGAGCAGGTGTTTGAGGAAATCAAAAGGGCCGCCAACCCGAAAACCGGCTACAGCATTGCCGGCGCCAGCTACGCGCGCCTACAGCAGGCGCCGCTGCAATGGCCATGCGCCGCGCCCAGCAGCAGCGTGCGCAACCCTATTCGCTACACGCAACCGAGCGGCCCGGTGTTTGCCACCGAGAGCGGCAAGGCGCAGTTCTTTGCCCGCCCCTACTTGCCGGCCAGCGAACTGCCGGATGACGACTTCCCGCTGGTGCTCAATACCGGGCGCCTGCAACACCAATGGCACACGCTGACCAAGACCGGCAAAGTGCCGACGCTGAATAAACTTAACCCCGGCCCCTTTGTGGAAATCCACCCGAGTGACGCCAAGCGCCTGGGCATCAGCGAGCGGGGCAGCGTGGAAATCCGCTCGCGGCGTGGTCGTGCCGTGTTGCCCGCCGTGCTTAGCGACCGCGTGCGTCCTGGCAACTGTTTTGCGCCGTTTCACTGGAACGATGTATTTGGCGAACACCTGGCCATCAATGCCGTCACCAGCGACGCCGTCGACCCAATCTCCCTGCAACCGGCCTTTAAGTTTTGCGCGGTTGCCCTGCACCCCATCGCCACGCCCAGCGCCGTGCTGGCACCGTCTTCAGCCAAGGAACTTGCCCCGATGCAGATCGACGCATTTGCCCGTCAGCTTAACCTCGACACCCCGGCACCCCTGGCGTTGAGTGCGGAAGAACAGTTGTATATGCAGGGTTACCTACTGGGTTTGCGCAACGTTGAAGCGCGCCAAGGTGGCGTGCCTACCCTTCCGGCCAGTGCGCCCTTTGCGGCGGGCAAACGGCTGCTGCTCGATGGGCTATTGGCTGGGCTATTTTCCCGCACCCCGAATGACGCAGCGCCCTTGGCGAGCTCCAGCGCCACCAGCAGTAGCCCTGAATGGCTGGTGCTGTGGGCCTCGCAAACGGGTAACAGCGAAAGCCTGGCCGCTACCTGCGCCGAACGCCTGGGCAGCGTTGGCCAACGGGCGCGCCTGCGGGCCATGGACGAGGCCAAGCTGGACGATCTACGCGCCGCAGCAGGTGTTGTGTTGGTCACCAGTACCTTTGGCGACGGCGACCCACCGGACAACGCCAGCGACTTCTGGCACAGCCTGCAAAACGCCGAAGCCCAGGCCTTGGCCAACAGCCGCTTTAGTGTGCTAGCGCTGGGCGACTCCAGTTATGGGCAGTTCTGCGGCTTTGGTCGCAAACTCGATGAGCGCTTGGCCGAGCTGGGCGCCGAACGTATGCAGCCGCGGCTGGACTGCGAACCGGACTACCAAGGCCCGGCCGAACAATGGCTAAGTGCGCTGTGCAGTCGCCTGGCGCCAAGCAGCCACGCCCCCGCCACGCTGCGCCCGACGCCCGTGGAAAGCAGCACGTACAACCGCGCTAACCCCCTGCGCACCACCCTGCTGCACAACCAGGTGTTAAATGGCCGGGGCGCCACCAAGGAAACCCGCCACCTAGCGTTTGACCTCACTGATCACGACTTTCCCTACCAGGCCGGCGACGCCCTTGGTGTGTGGCCAAGCAATGACCCGGCGTTGGTCAGCGAACTGCTCAGCACCCTGCGCCTGGACGGCGACAGCACGGTAGAACTGGACAATCAGCCGTCTATTGCGTTGCGCGAAGCCCTTACCGAACACTTGGAAATCGCCCGCATCAGCCCGGACCTGCTGCGCCGTGTGGCGGCACACAATGCCAGTCCCTTCCTGGAAGAACTGCTGCACGACGGCAATGGTGCGGCCCTGCAAGATTGGCTCTGGGGCCGACAAGTACCGACGCTGCTGCGCGAATACCCCATCGCCCTGGATGCGCAACAACTCGCGCGCTTACTCAAGCCATTGCAGCCACGGCTCTACTCCATCAGCTCCAGCCCTACGCTTACGCCAAACGAAGTACACCTCACCGTGGCCACAGTGCGCTACCAGCACCAAGGCCAGGCGCGCGGCGGCGTGTGTTCAACCTTTCTCGCCGACCGTGCCGGCGCCAGTAGCGTGCGGATTTTTCTGCAACGCTCCACCCACTTTCGCCCGCCACAAGAACCTGGCACGCCGCTGATCATGATTGGCCCTGGCACCGGCATCGCACCGTTCCGCGCCTTTTTGCAAGAACGTCAGGCCCAAGGCGGTGGCGGCAAAAACTGGTTGTTCTTTGGCGAACAGCGTGCCGTCAGCGACTTCTACTACCACGACGAACTGCGCACCTGGCAACGCAGCGGCCTGCTCACGCGCCTGGACACCGCCTTCTCCCGCGACCAGAAAGAAAAAGTCTACGTGCAGCACCGCATGCTCGAACAAGGTGCCGAACTGTGGAAATGGCTCGAACAAGGCGCCTATGTGTGCGTGTGTGGTGATGCCAGCCGCATGGCCAAAGACGTGGATGCGGCGCTGAAAAAGATCGTACAAGTGCACGGCAAAATGAGCGCCGGGGCGGCGACCTTGTATGTGAGTGGCATGAGCAAGGAGCGGCGCTACCTTCGCGATGTGTATTGAACTTGAGATTCTGGGCCCCCGCCTGCGCGGGGGCGACGGCGATTTATGCACCATTACCGTTCCCCTCCCAGAGTCCCTCAGGAAAATACCTATCGCCACCCGGCACAGCATTTGCTGTTCACCAAGCAAGGGTCGTATTCAGAAGACCCCAACAGACATGACAATGGCGTCGTGCTCGACCCGCTTTTACGCTGGGAGACACGGCGCCTTTTTTTTGCAAAAGAGTTTTGGGAACCCGCTATGAGCGAAAGCAACAACCCCATCGACGCTCTGCACGCCCTGGCCTGGGTGGCCGGCAGCGATGCGCCGGAAAAGAATGTGCTTAACCTCGGTTTTATGCCGCTGAGCGACTGCGCTTCGGTGGTGGTCGCCGCCACCCAAGGCTTTGCCCAACCCTACGGCCTGACCCTCAACCTGAAACGGCAAAGCTCCTGGGCCGGCCTGAGCGACAAACTACTCAGCGGCGAACTGGATGCCGCCCACAGCCTGTACGGCATGGTCTACGCCATTCAATTAGGCATCAGCGGCGCGCCGGCTACTGATATGGCGGTGCTGATGGGCCTGAACCAGAACGGCCAAAGCATCAACCTGTCGCAGCCGCTAAAAGACGCTGGCGTGACCAGCGGCAGTGCGCTGCAGCAACGCGCGCACCAAGGCGGCGCAAAACTGACCTTCGCCCAAACCTTTCCCACCGGCACCCATGCCATGTGGTTGTACTACTGGCTGGCCAGCCAAGGCATTCATCCGCTGCAGGATGTAAACAGCGTGGTGGTGCCGCCGCCGCAGATGCTTGCCCACCTGCAAGCCGGGCGCATTGATGGTTTTTGCGTGGGCGAGCCTTGGGGCGCCCATGCCATTGCCGAGGGCCAGGGTTTTACCGTTAACACCAGCCAGGCGCTGTGGCCGGACCACCCGGAAAAAGTGCTGGCCTGCACCCGCGAATTTGTCGAGCAATACCCCAACACCGCCCGCGCCCTGGTGATGGCCGTGCTGGAAGCCAGCCGCTTTATCGAAGAAAGCCCGGAAAACCGCCGCAGCACCGCGCAGCTGTTAAGCGCCAGCGATTTTCTTGATGCACCGCTGACCAGCATCGAGCCGCGTTTGCTCGGCCGCTACAGCGATGGCCTGGGCACGAGTTGGCAAGACGATCATGCCCTGCGCGTGCACAACAAAGGCGCGGCAAACTACCCGTACCTCTCCGATGGCATGTGGTTTATGACTCAATTCCGCCGCTGGGGCCTGCTGCGTGAAGAGCCGGATTATCTGGCCGTGGCACAACAGGTGCAGCAGCTTGAGTTGTACAGCCGCGCCGCCGGCAGCCTGGAAATCGCCCTCCCCGGTTCGCCACTGCGCAGCAGCCGATTGCTCGATGGCAGCGTGTGGGACGGCAGCGACCCGGCCGCCTACGCCCGCAGTTTTGCCCTGCATGCCCTTAATGATCAGTAACCGGAGACGACCGCCATGCTGCGTATCCTGCTGATCAACGACACCTCCAAAAAGGTCGGGCGCCTGCGTGCCGCTTTGAGCGAAGCCGGCTTTGAAGTAATCGACGAATCCGGCCTGACCATCGACCTGCCAGCACGAGTTGAAAGCGTGCGCCCGGACGTGGTGCTGATCGACACCGAATCGCCCAGCCGCGATGTGATGGAACAAGTGGTGCTGCTCAGCCGCGACCGGCCACGGCCGATTGTGATGTTTACCGACGAACACGACCCGGACGTAATGCGCCAGGCGATCAAGTCGGGCGTTAGCGCCTATATCGTCGAAGGCATCCACGCCGCGCGCCTGCAACCGATCATGGACGTGGCCATGGCGCGCTTTGAAAGCGACCAGGTATTGCGCGCGCAACTGCACGCCCGCGACCAGCAACTGGCCGAACGCAAACGGGTGGAACTGGCCAAGGGTCTTTTGATGAAAATGAAAGATTGCAACGAAGAAGAGGCCTACACCCTGATGCGCCGCCAAGCCATGAGCCGCCAGCAAAAGCTGATTCAGGTGGCCGAGCAGATTATTGCCATGAGCGAGATGTTGAATTAACACGCGCATAGGTTGGGCCGGCCCGTTGGGCTTCGCTGCGCTCACCGAACGCGCACCGACCCAATCTACGATCTAACCCAACCTACGTTCTGAACTCAGCGTCGCCCCCGCGCAGGCGGGGGCCCAGAGTCGTCCGGCAGACCGCATACGTCGCAACATTCTGGGTCCCCGCCTGCGCGGGGACGACGGCTGTGTTTCCAGCGTTTCGCGCTAGCACACCATGGTGCGCGCAGCACACCCTACGCGCCATAACGCAGCACGGCATGACCAATCGCGCACCCCGTTTTCAGCAAAACCCGCGTTGCAGAGCCCTGCCGCGCACTTGGCACGCAACCTGCTCATGCATTTGCACAGGTAGCCAACGGCGGTTGCCCCACCCCGACAAAGACGTCGCTATTCCCTAGGCCAAGTGCCCAGCGGAGTGCGGCGTTTTTTGCGTTTTGGCCTCGGAAACGAGGTGGTGGTGTAGCCGTTCTGGCTGCCCACCTGCAATCACTAACTTTTGCAGATGAGGTGTTGGATGACTAACAACAGTTTCTGGAAAGCCGGGCACACCCCCACGCTGTTTGCGGCGTTTCTGTATTTCGACTTGAGCTTTATGGTTTGGTACCTGCTCGGCCCCATGGCCGTGCAAATTGCCACCGATCTGCAACTGACTACCCAGCAGCGCGGCTTTATGGTCGCTACGCCGATTCTGGCTGGCGCCCTGCTGCGCTTTTTGATGGGCATGTTGGCCGATCAGGTTTCGCCAAAAACCGCTGGCATTATTGGTCAGATCATTGTGATCAGCGCCCTCGCCGTGGCCTGGCAGTTGGGCATTCACAGCTACGAGCAAGCGCTGCTGCTTGGCGTGTTTCTCGGTATGGCTGGCGCTTCGTTTGCCGTCGCGCTGCCGCTGGCGTCGCAGTGGTACCCGGCTGAGCATCAGGGCAAGGCGATGGGCATTGCCGGTGCGGGTAACTCCGGCACGGTGATCGCTGCCTTGGCCGCGCCGGTGTTGGCCGCCGCTTTCGGTTGGACCAATGTGTTTGGCCTGGCGCTGATTCCGTTGGTGCTCACCCTTATCGCGTTTAGCCTGATGGCCCGCAACGCCCCCAACCGCGCCAAGCCAAAATCCATGGCCGATTACTTCAAGGCCTTGGGCGACCGTGACAGCTGGTGGTTTATGTTTTTCTACAGCGTCACCTTTGGTGGTTTTATCGGCCTGGCCAGCGCCCTGCCCGGCTACTTCCACGACCAATACGATCTGAATCCAGTAACGGCGGGTTACTACACCGCTGCCTGCGTATTTGGTGGCAGCTTGATGCGTCCGTTGGGCGGCGCACTGGCCGATCGCTTTGGCGGCATTCGCACCTTGCTGGGCATGTATGCGCTGGCCGCCATCTGCATTGCCGCGGTGGGTTTCCACCTCTCCAGCTCGGTGGCTGCCTTGGCGCTGTTTGTCGCGGCGATGCTCGGCCTAGGTGCTGGCAATGGCGCGGTGTTTCAGTTGGTGCCGCAGCGCTTTCGCCAAGAGATCGGCGTCATGACCGGCCTGATCGGCATGGCCGGTGGTATCGGCGGTTTCCTCTTGGCCGCAGGCCTGGGCGCGATCAAACAAAACACCGGCGACTACCAATTGGGCCTGTGGCTGTTCGCCAGCCTGGGCCTGATCGCCTGGTTTGGTCTGCACGGGGTTAAACGCCGCTGGAGAACCACCTGGGGTTCGGCCGCCTTTACCGCTGCCCGCGTTTAAGGGCTGCGCATGAGCCTGCAATTGAGCTACGCCGAAGCCAGCGCCAGCGGCCCTCGGGCGGAAAACCAGGATGCGATTCGCCTGGTAACACCCGCCCCAGCGTTGGCCGCCAGCAAGGGCTACTTGTTTGCCTTGGCCGATGGCGTCAGCCAATGCGCCGACGGTGGCCTGGCGGCGCGCTCAACCTTGCAGGCCCTGGCCCTGGACTACTACGCCACCCCAGAAACCTGGGGCGTGGCGCAAGCCTTGGACCGTTTGCTGTTGGCGCAAAACCGCTGGCTGCATGCCAACGGTGGCGGCCAACCGCTGCTCACCACCCTCAGTGCCTTGGTGGTGCGTGGCACGCACTTTACCCTCGCCCATATCGGCGACTGCCGGGTGTACCGCTGGTTTGCCGGGCAGCTGCAGCGCATCAGTGAAGACCATGTGTGGGGCCAACCGGGCATGCAGCATGTGCTCAAGCGCGCCATGGGTTTGGAACAGCACGTGGTGGTCGATTATCTGGATGGTGAACTGCGCCAGGGCGAGAGTTTTCTGCTGGTCAGTGATGGTATTTGGGCGACGCTTAGCGAAGCCGCGATTGCCGGCATTTTGCGTGACGAAGGTCAGTTGCAAGCCGCCAGTCAGGCGTTGGTCAGCGCGGCCCATAAAGCTGGCAGCCAAGACAACGCCAGCGCCGTGCTGGTGCGCGTCGATGCCCTGGGTGAAGCCGGCCTGAGCGATGTGTTGGGTCAAGCTGAACACTGGCCCGTGCCGCCGGCCTTAAAGCCTGGACAGGTATTTGAAGGCTGGCAGGTGGACGCCGTTTTGGCTGAAAGCCGTCAGTCCCTGCTCTACCGTGTACATGACGCCCAGCAGCAACCCTGGCTGCTGAAAACTCTGCCCGCGGCCCGGGCAAATGACAGCGTGGCCTGCCAAGCGTTATTGCAGGAAGAATGGTTTCTGCGCCGGGTAGCCGGTCGTTACTTTCCCGAAGTGCACCACGCCAGTGGGCGTCAGCACCTGTACTACGTGATGCGCGAACACCCCGGCAGCACCTTGGCCGAGCACTTCAAGCTGCACGGCAACCTCGGCCTTAACCAATGGTTGGATATTGCCGCGCGCCTGTTACGGGCGCTGGGCATGCTGCACCGGCGCAATATTCTGCACCGCGATATCAAACCGGAGAACTTGCTGCTAAGCGGCGATGGCGACGTGCGGTTGCTGGACTTCGGCCTGGCCTATTGCCCTGGTCTGTCACGCCAGGACGCGGGCGAGCTGCCCGGCACCCCAAGTTTTATCGCCCCGGAAGCCTATGCCGGCGCTACACCCAGCGTGGCGCAGGATCTCTACAGCGCTGCGGTAACGCTCTACTACCTGCTCACCGGCCACTACCCCCATGGCGAAATCGAAGCCTTTCAGCGCCCACGTTTTGGCACGCCAGTAGCCGCCAACCGCTACCGCCCCGACCTACCGGAATGGCTGGTGCACAACCTGGAAAAAGCCTTGGCCAGCGACCCGGCGCAACGGTTTGAAACGGCGGAAGAATGGCTGTTGGTATTGCAACAAGGTGAACAACAACCCCTCGCCCGGCCAAAGGCGTTGCTGGAGCGTGAACCGTTAAAAGTGTGGCGCGGACTGGCGGTGGTTTCATTGCTAGCGAATGTGGCGCTGTTGGCCTGGTTGTTACACACATGACTGATCTGCGGAGGAACACCCCATGAGCGCAAAAGTCTGGCTGGTTGGCGCCGGCCCCGGTGACCCGGAACTGTTAACCCTTAAAGCCGTGCGCGCCCTGAATGCCGCGCAGGTGGTGATGATCGACGACCTGGTTAACCCCGCCGTGCTGGAACATTGCCCAGGGGCAAAAATCATCCCGGTGGGCAAACGCGGCGGCTGCCGTTCCACGCCGCAGGAATTTATCCATCGCCTGATGCTGCGCTACGCCCGCCAAGGCTATTGCGTGGTACGCCTCAAAGGTGGCGACCCATGCATTTTCGGTCGTGGCAGCGAAGAAGCGGACTGGCTCAAGGCCCATGGCATTGAGGTGGAACTGGTCAACGGCATTACCGCTGGCCTGGCCGGCGCCACTGCCTGCGGCATTCCCCTGACCCTGCGCGGGGTGGCCCGTGGCGTTACGCTGGTCACCGCCCACACACAGGACGACAGCAGCCTGAACTGGCAAGCGTTGGCGCAGACCGGCACCACCTTGGTGGTCTATATGGGCGTGGCCAAACTGGAGGAAATCCAACGCGAACTGCTTAGCGCCGGAATGCCCGCTAACACCCCCGTCGCCATGATCGAAAACGCCTCACTGCCACAGCAACGCGAATGCCGCAGCGAACTGGCCGGCATGCAGCAGGCCGCCCATGCGTTTGAACTGAAAGCACCGGCGGTACTGGTGATTGGCGAAGTGGCCGCAGCCCTGCAGAGCACGGTGGGCGATCAAAAGGCCTGGGCGTAGACGGCGTTTGCTCGGCGATTCTGAGCCCTCGCCTGTGCGGGGGGCGACGGCAGGGCTTCACTCGCCGCGTGTTCATAAGTGACGGCTTGCACCACTAACGCCGCGCCTGGCTCAGCTACGAGGCCATCAAACCAGCAACCGTCGCCGCCAACGCGTCCAGCGCAAACGGCTTGGTCAACACCTCCATCCCTGGTTCAAGCTGGCCATGCCAAAAGGCGGCGTGCTCGGCGTAACCGGTGATAAACAATGTTTTCAGCGCTGGGCGCAGCTCGCGCGCGGCATCGGCCATCTGCCGCCCGTTCATGCCACCCGGCAAACCCACATCGGTAATCAGCAAATCAATCTGCACATCCGAGCGCAGCACCGTTAGCCCGGCCAGGCTGTCGGCGGCTTCGATCAGGGTGTAACCCAGATCGCCCAGCACTTCGGTCAGCAGCAGGCGCACCGTCGGCTCGTCGTCGACGATAAGAATGGTGGCGCCAACCTGGGCGTCGACAGTCGGGGAGCTATTGGCAGCGGCTTCGTCCGCCGCCGCCTCGCCGAAGTAGCGCGGCAGATAAACGCTCACGGTGGTGCCCTGGCCGACTTCTGAGTAAATACGGACCTGCCCGCCAGACTGCTGGGCAAAACCGTAAATCATCGACAGGCCAAGGCCGGTGCCCTGGCCAATGGGCTTGGTGGTAAAGAACGGCTCAAACGCCTTGGCGATAATTTCTGGCGACATGCCGACACCGTTGTCGGTCACCGACAACGACAAATAGCTGCCCTCGGGAATTTCCAATGCGCTGGCCGCCTCGCCCGCCACCTGCAGGTTGGCGGTGGCAATGGTGATGCGCCCGCCGTTGGGCATCGCGTCGCGGGCGTTAATGCACAGATTGAGCAGTGAGTTCTCCAGCTGACTGGCATCCACCAGCGCCGGCCACAGGCCGCTGGCGCTGACGGTTTCGACCACAATGCTGGGGCCTGCGGTGCGTTGGATCAGCTCACTCATGCCCTCCATCAATGCGTTGACATCAGTGGGCCGCGGGTCGAGGGTCTGGCGCCGGGAAAAGGCCAATAGCCGGTGGGTTAGCGACGCGGCACGTTTCGCCGCGCCCTGGGCCGAGATAATAAATTTTTCTGCTTCTTGCCAGCGCCCCTGGGAAATCCGTTTACCCAGTAGCTCCAGTGCACCGGAAATACCCGCCAGCAAGTTATTAAAGTCATGGGCCAGGCCGCCAGTGAGCTGCCCCACTGCCTCCATTTTTTGCGACTGGCGCAGTTTTTCCTCGGCCTGCATCAGCTCGCTGGTGCGCTCGGCGACCCGCTGCTCCAGGGTTTCGTTGAACGCACGCAAGGCGGTGATGGCGCGATCACGTTCGGCCTCCACGGCACGGCGCCCTTCAACGTCGATCAGTACCCCGGGAAAGCTCAGTGGCGTGCCATCGTCGCTATGCTCAACGCGGCCGTTGGCTTCAATCCAGTAGTACTTTCCATCGGCGCGGCGCACCCGGTATTGGTGGGCATAGGCGCCGCCACGGGCCACCACTTCGTCGATTGCCGCGATCAGCCCGTCGCGGTCTTCCGGGTGCACGGTGGCAATCACTTGCTCCAGGCTAAGGCCATTGCGACCCAGCGCCGGGTCCAGGCCAAAGGCGCGGGCAAAGGGTTCGTCAACGGTGAAGCAGTCGGTGGGCAAGTCCCAGTGG
>NZ_JBBNAH010000763.1:0-1963 GCF_037994325.1 Pseudomonas sp. | reverse complement strand
GCACTGAACCTCGCCCCCTAGCCCCGGTCATACCGCCGACACCCTGAAAGGAAAGCGGAATGAAATTGTCTGATGGTTTCGATGCCCGACGCCTTCGCCCACGCGGTCCTGGCAGCTGGCGCTGGCGCTTCGCCGCCGCGCTTTCGGCGCTGTTCGCCGTGCTCGGTATTCTGTTGGCGATGGCCGGCGCCGCCACCCTGCTCGGTCGCCCGCCCGCCCTCGGTGGCTTGAACGACACGCCAGGGAGTGCCACGGTGATTCTGGTGCTGGGTCTGTTCTTGTTGTGGCTGGGTGTGATTGCCTGGCGCCGCTGCCGCCGCCGCTTGCGTCGCCCGAGCGACCTGGCCATGGCCCCGCACTTAATGAAGAAACACGACTAAACCACCCGTGAACGGCCACCGCTGAATGGGTAAACTAGGCCCCATTCGCGGAGACCTCCCATGCAAGACGACGATTTTTCCCTGTTCAAAGCCGAAACTCGCGGCGTCAAACCCATTCAGCAAAACGACCGCGCCGACACCGGCAAACCCAAAACCGACCGCGCCCGTGTGCAGGCTTTACGCCAGTCGGCGACCATTTCCGAAGGGGTAACGCGCGTCGACGGTCTGTCCGACCAATTCGTTATCGACGTGGGTCCCGAAGATCCATTGTCCTGGGCACGCAATGGCGTTCAGGAAGGCCAGATGCGCAAGCTCAAGCTCGGCCAGGTGAGTTTTGAAGGTAGCCTCGACCTGCACGGCATGACCGTGGAAAAAGCCCGCGACACCCTGTGGGAGTTCCTCGCCGAAGCCAACAAATTGGAAATCCGCTGCGTGCGCGTCACCCATGGCAAAGCCGTGCGCATGGACGGCAAGCGGCCGATGATAAAAAGCCACGTCAACACCTGGCTGCGTCAACACGAAGGGGTACTCGGTTTTACCTCCTGCCTGGCCAAACATGGCGGCACCGGGGCGATTTATGTGCTGCTTAAACGCACCATGATGGATGGACGCGACGAGTAAAAACCCACGGACCATTGGGAAATGGCCGCATTACTGACCCATTCTGACGTGCTATGCGCTTGCCAGCAGCGTAACGGCACCCTACCCTGCGTCTCTGCTTAATTACCAAGCCCTTACAGGTAGATCCATGTCCCTGGAACAGAATTACACTGCGATCCTTAGCCAACTGGGTGAGGACGTTTCCCGCGAAGGCCTGCTCGACACCCCCAAGCGTGCCGCCAAAGCCATGCAGTACCTTTGCCGCGGTTATGAACAGACCCTCGAAGAAGTCACCAACGGCGCGCTGTTTAGCTCCGAAAGCAGCGAAATGGTGCTGGTGAAAAACATCGAGCTGTACTCGTTGTGTGAACACCACCTGCTGCCGTTTATTGGCAAAGCCCACGTGGCCTACATCCCCAGCGGCAAAGTACTGGGCCTGTCGAAAGTGGCGCGTATCGTCGATATGTTTGCCCGCCGTCTGCAAATTCAAGAAAACCTCAGCCGCCAAATTGCCGAAGCCGTGCAGCAAGTCACCGGCGCGTTGGGCGTTGCCGTGGTGATCGAAGCGCAGCATATGTGCATGATGATGCGCGGTGTAGAGAAGCAGAACTCGTCGATGGTGACCTCGGTCATGCTGGGCGAATTCCGCGAAAACGCCGCCACGCGCAGTGAGTTTCTCAGTCTGATCAGTTGATCTGCGCTGAACCAAAAAACCGGCCATGTGCCGGTTTTTTTGTGTCCATATCTTAGGCTGGTGACATCCCCACCGCCGTTGCGCTCGGAGGGTGTGCTGTGCGCACCGTTGCGGTTACCTATGAATCGCCTGGTGCGCACAGCACACCCAACGCGCCCCACCTGCAAGATGTGCGCATCAAGGATGCCATCCGCTGTAAACCTAGGAATATTCCTACAAACTAAATCGCCATTGACCCAAGTCACCCCCCGCCGCAGAGCCGCTCACTAGCCTTGGCCCATCCGCTCGC
>NZ_JBBNAH010000762.1:0-4847 GCF_037994325.1 Pseudomonas sp. | reverse complement strand
TTTCATGCACCTGATGTCTTTCCTCAAAGGCGCCCTGGCCATGTTTTGGCTGATGGCGCTGCTTAACATCATCTACCCCTTCGGCGAACCACTGCACCGGCCATTGCTGCTGGTGACCGGCGTATTGCTGCTGGCTCATGTGGGCGAGGCGCTGCTATTTAATGGACGCCTTAAGCGCCAGCCGTTTCCGTGGTTGGAGCGTGTGCAGGTATTGCTGTTTGGGTTTTTGCATGTGCGTGGGCTGGCGCGTTAAACGCGGCCCTCACCCCCAGCCCCTCTCCCGCAAGCGGGAGAGGGGAGCTCCAGCGTGGTGGCTGATACAGCTCTGCAACCCAACACAAAACAGTCCCCTCGCCCCAGCGGGGAGAGGGTTAGGGTGAGGGGGAGCAGAACACGCCGATCTATAACTTGCCGTCCGCTGCCACTCGCATAAACGCTGGGTCAAAACGCAGTTTGATATTCGCTGGGCTGCCCACTACCACGCCGTTAGCAAACGAAATTCCAACGCTCTGCGCACTGGTGGCCTTGCCAAGCATGCCGTGGCCAAAAGCAAACGCCGCAACCTTTTCCATCGCCGCCGGTAGCGCCGGGTTTTCAGCAAAGGCCACAGCCCCCCGCGCCGAGTAAAACGAGCGAGCTTTGCCTAGTTGGTCTTGGTAGTCCTGTAGCGCCATGCCGGCGCCTTTGGCTATGGCAGCCAGGGTGGCAGCACCTTTGTCGTCTGGCGCGTTCATGCGTTTCATGATGTCGAACCAGGCACCGGTAAGGGCACGGCCCAGTGCCGGGTTCTCGCGCAGGGTGTCGGTGTTCACGGCAAACATATGGATGATCTCGCCGGGAATGCGGTGCGAGCTAAATACTTGGGTGCTGTCGCCTTTGGCCTGCAATTGGCTCAAGGTCGGGTTCCAGGTCGCCACGGCGGCGCTATTGCTTGCGGCCAGGTCGGCGGCGCTGACTGGCGTCACCGTCACATCCTCTTCACTCAGTTGCACCGACTCCAAGCCACGCACCAGCAGGTAGTGCGCCACCGAGTTTTTCACCAAGTGCACGTCCTGGCCTTTGAGGTCTTGCACCCGCACGTTCTTGCCGCGCAGCAAAATGCCGTCGTTGCCTGCCGAGAAGTCGCCAAGGATCAGCGCCGTGGTGTCGATACCGGCCGCAGCGGGGTGGGTGAGGGCGTCGAGGTTGTTCATGGTGCAGCCATCAAATTGGCCGGCGGTGTATTGCTTGACCGCATCCAGCGTGTCGTCGACGCGCACCACATCAATGCTGATGCCGTATTTTTTCGCCCACTTGTCGACGATCCGTTGCTGCGCCGCATACCCCCACGGCAGCCAGCCGGCGTAGTTGCTCCAGCACACCCGAAAACTGTCACGGGCCTGGGCGCTGGTGCTGCACCCAAGGGCGGTGAGCAGGAGGAGGGCGGCTGCCAGGGAACTACGGGGGCTACGCATAAAAGGCTCCAGCAAACAGAAAGGTGCTGGAGTGGCCAGCGCCGCGAGCTTATCCCAGTGCTCGCGCGCGCGTTGTGTGACAGGCCAAATTTGCGAACCGTGCTTAGCTCTAGAAGCAAAAACGCAATCCAGCACAGCGATGCAATTCACCGTCACATTCAGGGTCGATAGTATGGCCAGCGGAGGGCGCTCGCCGCGCCTTCTTCCCGATGAAAATGGACACTTCAGGAGATACCCATGAGCACCTTCGTCACCCAAGACGGCACCGAGATTTACTACAAGGATTGGGGCAGCGGTAAGCCCGTGCTGTTCAGCCATGGCTGGCCGCTGGACGCCGATATGTGGGAATACCAGATGGAATATCTCAGTTCCCGCGGCTACCGCACCATCGCTTTTGACCGTCGCGGTTTTGGCCGTTCCAGCCAACCGTGGAGCGGTTACGACTACAACACCTTTGCCGACGATATCGCCCAACTTATCGAGCACCTGGACCTCAAGGAAATCACCTTGGTCGGCTTCTCCATGGGCGGCGGCGATGTCAGTCGCTACATCGGTAAATACGGCACTGCGCGCGTCGCCAAGCTGGTGCTGCTGGGCGCGGTAACGCCGATTTTCGGCAAAACCGCCGACTTCCCAGAAGGCGTTGATGGCGCCGTTTTCGACGGCATCAAAGCCGGCTTGCTGAAGGACCGCGCGCAATTTATCGCCGACTTCGCCACTCCGTTTTACGGCATCAACCAGGGCCAAGTTGTCTCGGAAGGCGTGCTCACGCAAACGCTGAATATCGCTTTGTTGGCCTCGCTCAAAGGCACGGTGGATTGCGTAACCGCCTTCGCCGACACCGACTTCCGCCCCGATATGGCCAAGATCGACGTGCCGACCCTGGTGATTCATGGCGACGGCGACCAGATCGTACCGTTTGAAACCACCGGCAAGCTGGCCGCGCAGTTGATCAAAGGCGCCGAGCTTAAGGTCTACAAAGGCGCGCCGCATGGCTTTGCCGTAACCCATGCACAAGCGCTGAATGAAGACTTGCTGAGCTTTATCAAAGGTTAAGTCGTTGGCCGCGGCGGATAGCCTGATGGCGTATCCGCCGTGCTTTGCACACTGCCGCCCCCCTCTTTTACGCCCTGATGCGCACAGCACAGGCGACGCTTTCCGCCGGATTTATCAGGCCGAGCCTATAACCGGTCATGCCCGCTTTGCTGTACAAAGTCCTCCTCATCAAGGAAGGCTACAGCATGGCATTCGACTGGCACTCAGACCCCATTACCCCAAGTACCCCACTGGACAACCACTACCGCGCCACGCAAAACGTACGGCGCTTCTTAACCGCGCAATGCGGGCCGAAATTTAAACTCAACCGCGAATTTATGGCCTGGGTGCGTAGTGGTACGCCGAAAACCATGGGCGAAGTGGCGGCCGAATGGACAAGGCGACACGGCAATCCTCTTTAGCGCCACTCACTGTACTTCTGGGCTGGCGGAATCTCGGGGCTACGGTATAGGGCATCGCCCATCCGGCTTAGCACTCTTCATCTGTGCCTGGCTTAAGGCAGAATAGGCGCCTTGTTACGGGGGCAACGTCCTACCCGTTTTGCCGACTGCCAAGAAAAAGAGGCCAGCATGATTGAAGTCACCGAGGTTTCCATTGCCGAACTGCGCGCCGCGCTCGAAGCCGGGCGCACCACCGCGGTTGAACTGGTGCAGGCCTACCTGGCGCGTATCGATGCCTATGATGGCGCCGACACGCCCACCGCGCTTAATGCCGTGGTCGTGCGCAACCCCGAGGCGCTGAACGAAGCCCAGGCGTCTGATGCTCGCCGCGCCCGTGGCGAAGTGCTCGGCCCGTTGGATGGCATTCCTTACACCGCTAAAGACAGCTACCTGGTCAAAGGCCTGACTGCCGCCTCGGGTAGCCCGGCGTTCGTTAACCTGGTCGCTCAACGCGACGCCTTCACCATCGAGCGCCTGCGCGCCGCCGGGGCCATTTGCCTAGGCAAAACCAATATGCCGCCCATGGCCAACGGCGGTATGCAGCGCGGCGTGTATGGCCGGGCTGAAAGCCCGTACAACGCCAACTACCTTACTGCGCCGTTTGCGTCCGGCTCGTCCAATGGCGCCGGTACTGCCACTGCCGCCAGCTTTGCGGCGTTTGGCTTGGCCGAAGAAACCTGGTCCAGCGGCCGTGGCCCGGCTTCCAACAATGGCCTGTGTGCGTACACGCCTTCGCGCGGCGTTATCTCCGTGCGCGGCAACTGGCCGCTGACGCCCACCATGGATGTGGTGGTGCCCTACGCGCGGACCATGGCTGACCTGCTGGAAGTGCTCGACCAAGTGGTTGCCGAAGACAGCAACCCACGTGGCGACCTCTGGCGCCTGCAACCCTGGGTGCCGATTCCCAGCGTTGCCTCGGTGCGCCCGGCCTCGTACCCGGCCTTGGCCGTCGGTACAGCGGCATTGGCCGGCAAACGCCTGGGCGTGCCGCGCATGTTTATCAACGCCGACCCTGAGGCCGGCACCAGCGAAAACCCCGGCATTGGCGGCCCCACTGGCCAGCGCATCATCACCCGTGCCGCGGTGATCGACTTGTGGCAGCAGGCTCGCCAAGCCCTTGAAGCAGCTGGCGCCGAAGTGGTCGAAGTAGACTTTCCGCTGGTCTCCAACTGCGAAGGCGATCGCCCCGGCGCGCCGACCGTATTCAACCGTGGCCTGGTCTCGCCCGAGTTCCTCCACCACGAGCTTTGGGACTTGTCCGCCTGGGCCTTTGACGACTTCCTGCAAGCCAACGGCGACCCCAAACTAAATCGCCTGGTCGACGTCGAGGGCCTAAAAATCTTCCCCCACGACCCCGGCACCTTGCCCAACCGTGAAGGCGACCTGGCCGCTGGCATGGACGAATACGTGCGCATGGCCGAGCGCGGCATCACCCCCTGGGATCAAATCCCAACCTTGCCCGACGGCCTGCGTGGCCTGGAGCAAACCCGGCGTATCGACCTGGAAGACTGGATGGATAACCTCGGCCTCGACGCTGTGCTATTCCCCACCGTCGCCGATGTAGGCCCGGCCGATGCCGATGTAAACCCGGTGTCAGCCGATATCGCCTGGAGCAACGGCGTGTGGGTCGCCAACGGCAACCTCGCCATTCGCCACTTAGGCGTGCCCACCGTCACCGTGCCCATGGGCGTAATGGCCGATATCGGCATGCCAGTGGGCCTGACCTTTGCCGGCAAAGCCTACGATGACTCGCAACTGCTGGCCTTGGCGGCAGGCTTTGAAGCGACCGGCAGCAAACGCCTGGTGCCGCCGCGTACGCCTGCGTTGGACGTATAGGATTTTTTGTGGCTTTTGGGCTACAAAATTAGCCTGTATTCACTTCCTTGTAGCCCAAGGG
>NZ_JBBNAH010000761.1:0-2605 GCF_037994325.1 Pseudomonas sp. | reverse complement strand
GACTTGAGTTTCATCGGTCCAATACCGTCGATTTTGCAGTCGATATCGTGGTCGCCATCGCATAGGCGAATGTTCTTCACCTTGGTACCGACCTTGACCACCAGCGAGGTGCCTTTGACTTTAAGGTCTTTGATCACGCTGACCGAGTCGCCATCTTGCAGCACATTGCCCACCGCATCCTTAATCACCTTGGCGCTGTCACCAGCGTCCGCCGTGGCTGTGGCTGACCACTCGTGGGCGCATTCCGGGCAGACCAGTTGCTGGCCATCTTCATAGGTGAATTCGGAATTGCATTTCGGGCAGGGTGGCAACGTGCTCACGGGAACCTCGGGTTTGGGTGGTTTAAAAGGCCGCATAGTGTATAGGGTTTTTCCCGCGCTTTAGGTGTGGCGTTCTTTCGCCTCAGATTTAGGGCGAACCGATCCGCTTTTCAGGGGCTCATAACCCTGGATGCCACGTGATCTTGTTGGTGTCGGTGACAGCTGAAGGTTGGAGGGCGAGCATGTTTTTACCGGATTTACGCGGGGTTTCCTTTAAAGAGGTAATCAAGGGCTCGGTCGTTGGTTTTATCGACGACGAGTTGCCGACCTATGCCTCAGCGTTAGCCTTTCAGCTGTTCTTTTCGCTGTTTCCCTTTTTACTGTTCCTGATTGCTCTGATCAGCGTGCTGGATATCGAGCCGTTTTTCGATTGGCTGCGACAGCAAGCCGAACTGGTCCTGCCGCAAGCGGCAATGGAGCTGGTGAACCCGGCGATCACCAATTTGCAGACGCAAAAATCCGGGCTTTTCTCCTTTGGTATTTTGGTCGCGCTGTGGACCTCTTCGGCTGCCGTGCGCTCGACCATGCTCGCGATGAACCAGGTCTATGGCGTGGAAGAAGCGCGGCCGGCGTGGAAGCGTATTCCTTTGTCGGTGATTTACATCATCTGCGTGGCGGCGTTGCTGTTAATGGCTGCGGGCTTGATGGTGGTCGGCCCGCAAGCGATGAACTGGGTCGCGCACCAAGTCGGCCTGGAGCAGATTGTGGTGGTGCTATGGAGCTGGCTGCGTTGGCCGGTCGCGGTGTTTATGTTGGTGGCAGTAGTGGCGGCGGTTTATTACTTGGCGCCGGATGTGGAGCAGGAATTTCGCTTTATCACGCCAGGATCAATCGTTGCGGTAGTCGGATGGATCGCCGCCTCGCTGGGCTTTGGTTACTACGCGCAGAACTTCGCCAACTACAACGCTACCTACGGCAGCATCGGCGCGATCATCATCTTTCTCTTCTATCTATACCTGTCCTCGGCCGTGCTGCTGTTCGGTGCAGAGCTCAATGCGGTGATTGAGCACCACGCACGGGACGGAAAGGCGCCGGGCGAGAAGGTGGCCGATGATGGAGTGGCGGCGAAATCAACCTGAACGGGCATGGGGAGGGTGGGTCACAACCTATGACGGATGAGCCCGCAGCCTATTAGCTAGCGAGGCACCACTAACAATCGGTTGGAGGTTAGGAACATGGCTACCTCTAACTGGGATCTGATTGAGCGCTTGCTCCACGAAGTGCAGAACGGTGCCTACAAACCGTTTAAACCACGGGAGTACGCTGCAGAGTTCGCTGCGGACCAGACTGCTGAAGGCGTGCAGCTAGATAAGCTGGATTCGCTGAAAGTGGAAGCTTCGGACTACGAGGCGCTGCTACTTAAGGAAGGCTTTATCGAGCCTCGGCCCGAACACGAAGGTGGTAACGGGGAAAACTTTGTTCTCACCTTGCGTGGCTCCAGCTTGCTGAGTCTTCTCGATAGCAGCATTCCTGGTAGTGAGCATCCGCGCGAAGTGCTGGACGAGAAAGGTGAGGCGGCGCTTCAGCCTGAAGTGTTTGATGAAATCGCTAAGCAAGCCGCGATCGCTTAAAGCTCTATTGGGCCTGTGTATCGTCGGGTAGGGTCAGTTCGCCGCTGTCGGTAAAGCGAGCTGCACCCCACAGGCCTCCCCCCAATTTGCCGTTCAGCTCGTAGGGCACACCGGTTCGGCTGGATGGGGTGTGTTGCGCAACGCCCCATGCTTGGCGCAATACAGAGAACGCCGAGATAGTGATGGGTACGCTGATAACCTTCTCGCCATAGCGTGGGATCTCTCCGCTTTCGTCGCTGACGCCGGCGGCCAATGGGCGGTTGTTCATGCGCAGTTCCAGTGCGATCCCGTTGTACCTGATCGCGCTTTCATTTGGGTTCTGTACCCGTAGCTTGACGGCAAAACGCGCTTCCATATCGTGGCTGGGTAGCGGCTCCAAGCCCACCAAGTCAACGTATACATCATCTCTTACTCCCAAGACGCTGCATGCGCTGAGGCCTAGTACTAGCCCGGCGTGTAGTGCTGTTCGTGCGATCAGGCGCAAAAGCATTATGAACATCCTCTCAGTGTGGAAGTGTTGCTTCTATATATAGGGGTAGAGGCTTTTGCGGGACGGCCGTTCGGTTTAATCGTTTATTTCAGAATCATTTCAATAAAGCCTTGACGGCTTTTCCTGGGTGCTTATAATGCGCACCACTTCCGGCGCGGAAGTCTCTTAAAACTCCAAGTTAATCAATAGGTTAGCGAGAAATTAAGGGTTGCAAAGCAGAGAGA
>NZ_JBBNAH010000760.1:0-6041 GCF_037994325.1 Pseudomonas sp. | reverse complement strand
GCCGAGGAGATTGAGCGGCTGCAAAGCGAGGCGAGTGAAATGGGTAAAGCCGAGTATGTGCTGGAGTTAGAGCTGCTGGATGAAAGTGGCGAGGTGGTAGCGCAGAGTCGGGGGCTGTACCAGTTGCGACGGCACTGATCTGCGTAACGGCTGGCCCTCTCCCCAACCCTCTCCCGCTCGCGGGAGAGGGTTGGGGAGAGGGGCCGTTGATCTTGCGGGCAAAAAAAACGGCATCGCCGGGGGAGGCGATGCCGCGCTCTTATAAAAAGAGAATCACGGAGTTGCTACATCCTGCCTTTGCGATGCTTTGCTTAGGCAAGGCTTAGATCACTTTTCGATGATTGCAGTCACACCCTGCCCGCCGGCCGCGCAAATCGAGATCAACCCGCGGCCGCTTTCCGCCACCGACAGCAGCTTGGCCAGGTTGGCGACGATACGTCCGCCTGTTGCCGCAAACGGGTGCCCAGCGGCCAACGAGCTGCCTTTGACGTTCATTTTGCTGCGGTCAATTGAGCCCAACGCGCCCTCCAAGCCCAGGCGAGTTTTGCAATAGTCGGGGTCCTCCCAGGCTTTGAGCGTGCACAGCACTT
Organism: Pseudomonas sp.; assembly: GCF_037994325.1. Lineage (GTDB taxonomy): Bacteria > Pseudomonadota > Gammaproteobacteria > Pseudomonadales > Pseudomonadaceae > Aquipseudomonas. The sequence continues at coordinate 5,451 of NZ_JBBNAH010000760.1, read as the reverse complement.
GCGCAGCAAAGGCTTCGTGAATTTCGTAGTAATCAAAATCCTGCAGGCTTAGGCCATTGCGCTTGAGCAGTCGCGGTACGGCATACACCGGCGCCATCAGCAGGCCTTCCTTGCCGTTAACAAAGTCCACCGCCGCCGCTTCGCCATCGCGGAAATAGGCGAGGATCGGCAACCCGCGCGCCTTGGCCCACTCTTCGCTGGCCAGCAATACCACCGAAGCGCCATCGGTCAGCGGTGTGGAGTTGGCAGCGGTCATGGTGCCGCGCGGGCCTTTTTCGAATACCGGTTTCAGGGTCGCGAGTTTTTCCAGGCTGATATCCGGGCGCAGGTTTTGGTCGCGGGTCAGGCCCAGGTACGGGGTGAGCAAATCGTCTTGCCAGCCTTCGGCGTAGGCGGCGGCGAGTTTCTGGTGGCTGGCCACCGCTAGCTGGTCTTGTTCATCGCGCGGAATCGACCAGGTTTGCGCCATCAGCTCGCAGTGCTCGCCCATCGACAAGCCGGTACGCGGCTCGCCATTGCGCGGTATATGCGGGGCCAAATGGCGCGGGCGAATTTGCAGCAGGGCTTTAATTTTGTCGCCGGTGCTTTTGCTGCGGTTGGCTTGCAAAAGGATTTTGCGCAGGCCTTCGTTAACCCCAATCGGCGCATCGGAGGTGGTATCCACACCGCCGGCAATGGCGCTGTCGATCTGCCCCAGGGCAATTTTGTTGGCCACCAGAATCGCCGCTTCCAGGCCGGTGCCGCAGGCTTGTTGAATATCGTAGGCTGGGGTTTCCGGGGCCAGGCGCGAGCCCAGTACGCACTCGCGGGTCAGGTTGAAGTCGCGCGAATGCTTGAGCACCGCGCCGGCCACCACTTCACCAATGATTTCGCCGTGCAGCTTGTAGCGCTCGATCAAACCTTCCAGGGCAGCGGTAAGCATTTCCTGGTTGCTGGTGGTGGCATACACGGTGTTGGAGCGGGCGAAGGGAATACGGTTGCCGCCGACAATGGCGACCCGGCGCAGCTGGGTCATGTGAGATTCCTCAGAGGTTACGTGGTCACAAGACTAGCTTGCCATTAAGTTGTCGCATTGGCCGCCTTGCCAACACCGCAAGCGGCACGGTCAATTGCGCACGCTGCCGGTCTGCGTAGAGTGGGCCTACATTTGATTCTCCTGCTGGAGCCTTCTGCCATGTCTGATCGTTACCTGAACTTCGCCAACTCCCCTACTGGCCGCCGCCTGGTCGGCGCCCTCGGCCTGCCCTCGCCGGTGCGCCTGGAGCGCTGGACGGCCGGGCGCATGCGGCCGGTTGAGGGCGCGCTGCTGATCAATGGCGGCGTATTGGCCGAGGCCGCCAGCGGCTTTTTGAATCGCCTGACCGATCAGGCCTTTGCCAGCGCAGACGGCCTGTTTGGCTTGGGCCGTTGGACCGCCGAGCATGGGCCGAAGCTGAAAGCGCTGATCTTTGATGCCAGTGCCATCAGCAGCGCCGAAGAGCTCAAGCAACTGCGCGAGTTTTTCCAGCCGGCGCTTAAGGGCTTGGATCTGTGCCCACGAATCGTGGTGCTGGGCCGCCCGCCGGAGTCGTTAAAAGACCCGTTTGCTGCCAGCGCACAACGTTCGCTGGAAGGCTTTACCCGCTCCTTGGGCAAAGAGGTTCGCCGCGGCGGTAGCGTGCAGTTGCTCTATGTGGCTAAGGGTGCGGAAGACCAGTTGGAAGGCGCCCTGCGCTTTTTCCTTTCACCGAAAAGCGCGTATGTGTCGGGCCAGGTGGTGCGCCTCGCGCCCTGCACAACCCAGGTGCATGACTGGAGCCGTCCGCTTGGCGGCAAAATCGCTCTGGTCACTGGCGCCAGCCGTGGCATCGGCGCCTCCATCGCCGAAACCCTGGCCCGTGACGGCGCCAGCGTGGTGCTGCTGGATGTACCGGCGATGAAGGACGCCCTTGATGCCCTAGCCGCACGCTTGGGTGGGCGCAGCGTGGCGCTGGATATCTGTGCGCCCGATGCACCCGAACAACTAGTGGCAGCGCTACCCGATGGCGTCGATATCGTTGTGCACAACGCCGGTATTACCCGCGATAAAACCTTGGCGAAAATGAGCGACGCGTTTTGGGATCAGGTCATCGACGTCAACCTGCGTGCCCCGGAGATTCTCAGCAAAGCCCTGCTCGACGGCGGCAAGCTCAACGACAACGGCCGCATCGTGCTGCTCGCCTCCATCAGCGGCATTGCCGGCAATATGGGCCAGAGCAATTATGCGGTGAGCAAGGCGGGCTTGATTGGCTTGGCCAACGCCTGGGCGCCCGCGCTGGCCAAACGCGGCATCAGCATCAACGCGGTGGCACCGGGCTTTATTGAAACGCAGATGACCGCGGCCATTCCGCTGACCATTCGTGAGGCCGGGCGGCGGATGAATTCCATGGGGCAAGGCGGCTTACCGCAGGATGTGGCCGAGGCCGTGGCCTGGTTTGCCCAGCCCAGCAGTGGCGCGGTAACGGGGCAGGTGTTGCGCGTGTGTGGGCAGAGTTTGTTGGGGGCGTGATCGCCGCCTTCCCACCAAAAAGTTCGCAGTTAACTACTGCGTATGACTCAGCATTCTGGGTCCCCGCCTACGCGGGGACGACGGCGATAGGGCTAAAACCTCCGTCTCCCCCGCGCAGGCGGAGGCCCAGATTCTTAGCCCCAACGGTAATCTGCGCAGCGGCGGTTTAGAGCCTAAAGCTGCCCATCTGCTTACCGAGATCATCCGCCAAGCCCAACAAGGTTTTGCAATCCTGCCGACACCCTTGCACTTCATCCGACGTCGCGTGCGCCAAGTCGGCAATGCCCTGCACGTTGCGGTTGATCTCTTCGGTCACGGATGATTGCTCTTCGGTCGCCGCCGCGACCTGGGTGTTCATATCGCTGATGCGTTCGATCTGCGCGGTAATCGAGCCCAACGACTCGCCCGTGCGCTGGCTTGATTGCACACCATCCCCGGTCGCCGCCTGCCCTGCTTGCATGGAACTCACCGCCGCTTGCGCCCCGGTTTTCAGGCGCAAGATCATTTGTTGAATCTCGCCGGTCGAGGCCTGGGTACGGCTGGCCAAGGTGCGCACTTCATCCGCCACCACGGCAAAACCACGGCCCATCTCCCCGGCCCGCGCAGCTTCAATCGCGGCATTCAGGGCCAGCAGGTTGGTCTGCTCGGATATGCCGCGAATCACCGACAGCACTTGGTCGATGGACGCCACTTCATTAGCCAGTTCACTAACAGCCCCGGACGCCTCGCCAATGTCGTCGGACATTTTCTCGATCTGCTTGATCGAGCCGCCCACGACTTGCCGCGCTTGCACCGCTTCGTCCCGAGCGCTCTGCGAGGTGGTGGCGGCGCTGCTGGCGTTGCGGGCAATCTCCTGCACGGTCAGGCCCATCTCATGCACGGCGGTGGCGACCATATCGGTCATTTCATGCTGACGGCCGGCGCGCCCAGCGGTGTTTTCTACCACCGTGGCGACTTGGCCAACGGCGGTGCGCAGCTTGACGCTGGTGCCCAGCACGGCGCTGATCAGGTCACGCTGGCTGCCAATAAAGCGGTTAAAGCCACGGGCCAGATCGCCCAGTTCGTCGTGGCGGCTTTCGTCCAGGCGCCGGGTCAGGTCGCCGCCACCACCACCGATTTCCACCAGCGCCGCGGTGACTTGCTTGATCGGCCGCACCAGGCCACGGGCCAGCAATACCACCAAGCCCAAGGAGAACAACGCCACCAGCAAACCGATCAGGCTGCTGGTGATCAGCGCCTGGTTGGCATCGGCGTAGATTTCCGCTTCCGGCACTTCGCTGACCAGTTGCCAGCCGAGGGTTTTCAGCGGCCGCGCCAGGGCCAGGTAGCTCTCGCCGTCACGTTGGAAGTGCACGGCTTTGTCGGTGCCTTGCAGCAATTGGCTGGCGGCATCGCTACCGACCAGGTCGCTGAGTTGACGACTGTCGTTGAATTCCGACTGCGGGTGAACCTTGACCTTGCCGTCGGCGCTAACCAGAAAGATGCGGCCTTTCTGGCCGAATTTGAAATTGCGCACCAGGTCCGACATGGCCTGCAGGCCAAAGCCCAAGCCGGCCAGGCCGATGGTTTTACCGTTAGCGCTGATGCGCTGGTTGATAAACAAGGTCGGTTGGTTGGTGGTTTTGTCGGTGTCCACCTGCACCGCACGGTTGTCGCTGCCATCGACAAAGCCGTAGAACCAGGCGTTCTCCGTCGGGCCACGGGTGAGGGTGCGGTCCAGGCCTTTGTCGGTGAAGTAGTGGCCAGTACCAGCGGCAACGATAAAGGTGGTCAGGGCTTTTTGCTGGGTTTGCACACCGCGCAGGTAACGTACAAACGCCTCTTGCTGGCTGGCGTCTTCGCCACTGGCCAGCCATTCCTGCACCATGCTGTTTTCGGCAATGGCGCGGGCGGCGGTAAAGGGTTCGGTGAGGATGCGTTCCAGGTCGTTGCCAATGGCCGTAACGCTGGCAGGCAACGCTTGGTCGACCAAGGCTTTCTCCGCGAGGCGGTTCACCACCGCGGCATAAATGCCCACCACAATCAGAATACTGGCCAGCAGGGCGGCGCCCATGCTGAGGATTAACTGCCACTGAATACTGCGTTGCCAGAGGCGCATAGGAGCGTACCTGTATAAGCCATGGGGGAGGAAAGCTGGACAGATTGTATACAAAGCACCTGACCTTTCGGTCAGAAAGTTACGCGCTAATGACGGCGTACTTGGCTCTTATCGACCATCGGTATAACCGACTTTAGCTGCGACCTGGCGTTCTCCCCTACCGCTCGTCAGGGCTGGCGGCTGTGCTCGCCCTGCTGCACCACCCAGGGCACCAATTGTGCGCTCAGGCTGTTACTCGCTTGGCCAAACGCGGCCACCACATCGGCTACACCGGCACTACTGGCTGGTTGACGAATATCGAAGCGGCGTGCGGCAACAATTTTGCGGCTGGCGCCTTGCACCAGTTGCACATCGAGACGAACGACCACGGCGACCTGACCGCCGCTGTATTCGCTCTGGAACGCCCGCAAGTCGCTGACCAGTACCAAGTCAGCCTGCAACTGGGCGTCATCGCTGCTCAGTTCGCGGATGCGCCCATCGGCCTGAAAGCCATCGAGCAAGCGATCACGCAGCAACACCGGACCGTTGTCGCTCCAGCGCGCGCCCTGGTAACTGCTGATCACGCTGCCTTCAGGCACCACCGCAATTCGAGGACTGTCGAGCACCATCACCGCCTGTGGCTTGGCCACGCGCAGTGACCAGTTCACCGGCGCCGCTGTGCTGGCATTCACGGCCGGCGCAGCCGGCAGCAGGTAGACATTGCTCGGTTCGCTTTTCGGCAGAATCGAACAGGCCGACAGCAGGCTCGCGCCGAGCACCAGCGCCAACGTAGTAACAGCACGACTCATGGTTGGAACTCCTTGTTCTTTTCACCGCCGAGCAAGTA
>NZ_JBBNAH010000759.1:0-11751 GCF_037994325.1 Pseudomonas sp. | reverse complement strand
GGGTGGTAGTTCGGTAGAGGCCAACTGGAACCTCAATGGCGGCTACACCCTGACCTCGGTGAGCGCCTACCGCTATTGGCACTTCACCCCAGCCAACGATGAAACCCTCGACGTTTCGGTCATCAATAACACCGGCGTTGAAGTGCATGACCGGCAGTTCTCCCAGGAGTTTCGCCTGGCCTCGCCAACCGGTGGCTTCTTCGATTACGTCGTAGGCGCCTATGTATTTAATTCCAATCTGGGCAATAAAACCTTTACCGACTACGGCCCGGACGCCGACCGCTTCCTGCTGCCAACCGCGCAAAACAGCTTTAACGCGCTGAACAATGTGTCGACCAAAGCCAATGGCAAAGTCGTCACCGACAGCTACGCCTTGTTTGGTCAGGGCACGTTTCACCTGACTGACCGCCTGGACTTCACCGCTGGTTTGCGCGGCACCTACGAAGAAAAACAAGCCAAGATCGAGCGCTTTGCTCCTGATGGCGGCGCAGCGGTTACCGGCGCTGGCGCCACCATCCGCAATCGGCAACTGGGCGCCTACGACTCTGGCGACCTGAGCCTGCACAACGCTTCGCCTTCGGGTCTGCTCAGCCTGAGTTACAAATTCAGCGATGAAGTATTGGGCTACGCCAGCCTATCCCACGGGGAAAAATCCGGTGGGGTAAACCTGGCGGTTGGCAGTGCACCGACCGCAGGCGCTGAGTCGTTGCTGGTAGGGCCGGAGCGGGCAAACGATGCCGAACTGGGGTTTAAAAGCACCTTGCTCGACCGCCGTTTACTGCTCAATGCCAACCTGTTCTGGACCGGCATCCACGGCTACCAAGCCACCACGCTTTATCAACCGGCGGGCAGTACCAGCGTGGTATCGGTGCTGGCCAACGCTGGTAGCGTGCGCAGTCGCGGTCTGGAGTTTGAAGCGACCGCGCTGCTTACCCGTGGCCTGACGGTCAACGTTAACGGCTCCTATAACGACGTCACCTATCTGTCGTTCAAAGACGCGCCATGCCCTGGTGAGGTGTCGACGGCGCCCGGCGCGCCGGCCACCTGCGACCTCACCGGCGAACGCGTAGTCGGCGCCTCGAAGTGGATCGGCAATATCAATGGCGAATACAAGTGGGCGCTGGAAGGTGGCATCGAACCTTACGTCAACGCCAGCTACGCCTACCGCTCCGACGCCGAAGGCACGCTGGATAACTCCGATCTTTCCAAAATTGATGGCTACGGCCTGGTCAACCTCGCCACCGGTATCCGTACCGACCTGGGCGACGGCCAGCTCGACGCCTCGCTGTGGCTGAAAAATGCCACGGACAAAGAGTACTACCTGAGCGCCTTCGCCTACCTCAACGGCGCCTACAGCGCCTCTGTAGGCCAGCCGCGCACCGCTGGGGTCACCCTGCGCTACGACTTTTAAACCCTTCTGTTGAGCCGAGTCGTTAAAACAGAAAAACACCGAGCCAAAACGAGGAAACCATCATGAGCAATGCAGCACTCGCTACTCCCGTCACCCATACCGTGCAGTTGGATATCCGCCGCGTTGCCGGCCGTATTGGCGCCGAGATCCGGGGCGTGAAGTTGTCCGCCGACCTCGACGCCGATACCGTCGCCGCCATTCAGCAAGCCTTGCTGGAACACAAGGTGATCTTCTTCCGCGGCCAGACCCACCTTGATGACGTCAGCCAGGAAGCCTTCGCCAAGCTGCTCGGCGAGCCAGTGGCGCACCCAACGGTGCCGGTAGTCGACGGCACCCACTACCTGCTGGAACTGGACTCGGCCAAAGGCGCGCGCGCCAGCTCGTGGCACACCGATGTCACCTTTGTTGATGCCTACCCCAAGGCCTCGATTCTGCGCTCGGTGGTGGTGCCCGAATACGGCGGCGACACCACCTGGGCCAACACCGCCACGGCCTACGAGCACCTGCCGAGCGAGCTGAAAGAGTTGGCCGACAAACTGGTGGCCGTGCATAGCAACGAATACGACTACGCCGCGATCAAGCCCAACGCCCAGTTGGAAGCGGCCGAGCACTACCGCAAAGTGTTTACCTCCACGGTGTATGAAACCGAGCATCCGGTGGTGCGCGTACACCCCATCAGCGGCGAGCGCAGCTTGCTGTTGGGGCACTTTGTTAAACGCATCAAAGGCTACGGCGCGGCTGATTCGGCGCACCTATTCAACTTGCTGCAAAGCCACGTGATCCGCCTGGAAAACACCGTGCGCTGGACCTGGCAGGTGGGTGACGTAGCGATCTGGGATAACCGCTCCACCCAACACTATGCGGTTGACGACTACGGCAACCAGTCGCGCATTGTCCGCCGCGTCACCCTGCACGGCGAAGTGCCGTACGGCGTTAACGGCCAACGCAGCCAAACCATCAAAAAAGCCTGAAGCCAACTAGCCCGTCGCCACCGGCGGGATTTGAAACCGGAGTATTTGCCATGAGCCAAGCCGCCACCGCGCTACGCCAAACCGAGCCTGAATTCGCCATAGTGCCGTTGCACGACGCGCCGCTGGGTGCCGAAGTGCACGGCCTCGACGCCCGCCAAGCGCTAAGCCCCGACCAAGTGCTGGCGTTAAAGCAGGCGCTGCGCGACCACCACATTCTGATCTTTAAAAACCAGCTACTCGACGACCGCCAATACCTGGACTTCACCAGTTACTTTGGCTCGGTATTCCAACCGCCTGCGGATATTCCGGTGCTGTCCTCCGGTGCCGACGGCAAAGCGCCAAGCATTGTGCGCGTGGCCAATACCGAAGGTGGCGAGCTGGGCAACTTTGCCTTGCCGGCCCATAGCGACCACCAATGGACGCCAACGCCGTCGGCAGGCTCGCTGCTCTACGCCCTGCAAGTGCCGAGCAAAGGCGGGGAGACCAGCTGGACCAACCTGGCCTTGGCCTATGAAACGCTACCCGAGGCGACCAAAGCCGAAATCGAAGGCCTGCGCCTGATCAACTACAACCCGTTTATTCGCCTGAAAAGTGGCGGCTATGGCGGCACTTTTATTACCTACCGCACGCCCGATATCGAGCCGATTCAAGGCACCGAACACCCGCTGGTACGCACCCACCCCGAAAGCGGTAAACGCCTGTTGTTTCTCAGCGTGCACACCGAAGTGGAAATTCCCGGCTACGACCCGCAGAAAGGTAAGGAACTGATTGGCCGCCTGCGCGAACACCTGCAAAACCCCAAGCTCTACTACACCCACCACTGGCAAGTCGGCGACATCGTTTATTGGGATAACCAGGCCACCTTGCACGCGCGCAACGCCTTTGACGCCAACGAAGTGCGCAACCTCAAACGCATCAGCTTGGCGGGGAGTCGGCCGTTTTAAAACGGCCCAACCCAACCTACACCTTTACGCGTTTTCGCCCGGTGCGGATCTGTTGCGCCATTCCATGGGGTTCATACCTTCGGCACGGGTAAAGGTGCGGGAGAAATGCGCCTGGTCGCAAAAGCCGCACTCGGCGCTGATTTGCGTGAGGGTCATGTCCGACTCTTGAATCAAGCGCTTGGCCTGGGCAATACGTTGGCGATGAATCCAATCCTGCGGCGACATGCCGGTGCTGCGTTTAAACGCCCGTGAGAAGTGGCTGCGCGACAAGGCACAGGCTTGCGCCAGTTGCGGCACGCTGATTTTTTCGCCGAGCAGAGTATGGATAAGGTTTTTTGCCAGACGTTCGCGCCAGGGCGTCAGGCCGCCGGTAACCAGGATTTCACCGTCGCTGTCTGGCGCGGGCGCGCGTCGGGCTGTCCATTGAAAGCTGGCCATAATTCATCCTCTGTGAGTTGAGAATGATTTTGGCAGGCCAAGCGCAGCGGCGAACGATCAATAGAGGCCCGTTTCGGCCAACGGGGTGCGCAATACGGACACGTCTAGTACGCCCGTTTCAGCCAAATTGCTGGCGGTACTGGATTGGCGTAAGGCCAAGCTTTTCGCTGAAGAGAAAACGCATATGCCGCGTACTGCCCAAGCCCGCGCGGTAGGCGACGGTTTTCAGCGGCAGGTCGGTGCTCTCCAATAGACTGCGGGCGCGGTCGATGCGCGCATGTTGGAGGAACTCCATGGGCGTCATTTGCACATCACGGCTAAACAAGCGGGCGAAGTGCCGAGCGCTCATACCTGCCAGGCTGGCCATGCGTTCGACGCTAAAGTCTTCGTCCAGATGGGCCAGTACATAGGTTTGTACCTTATTAATCGGCGAGTCCTGCTCGGCCAGCGCCGCCAGCATCGGGCTGAACTGGGCCTGGCCGCCCTGGCGTTTCATCGCCACCAGCAACACCTTGGCCACATCTACCGCGACTGCCTTGCCATGGTCTTCGGCCACCACGGCCAACGCCATGTCGATGCCAGCGGTAACGCCGCCAGAAGTCAGCAGCCGACCGTCTTTTACATAAATCTGATCAGTGCCGATGCGCGCCTTGGGGAAGCGTTTGGCCAGGCGCTCGGTGTAGTTCCAGTGGGTAGTGACCTGGTGATCATCCAGCAGACAGGCTTCGCCGAGGATAAACGCGCCGGTGCAGATCGAGCCGTAGAGCGAACAGCGTTGCACGGCGGTTTTCAGCCACGCCGTTACCGCGGGAAAACGCTCGTTGTAAGCGCCGGGGCCGCCGGGCACCAAGAGCAAATCGTAGGCTTCACAGCCATCGGCCATGGTCAGGTCGGTCTGCACCGTTACGCCGTTAGAGGCGCGAATCAGGCGCTGCTCGCTGCCGATGGTGAGTACTTGGTAGTGCTCGCTTTCCGGCAGAAAACGATTGGCCACGGAAAACACCTCGAAAGGGCCGGCCATATCGAGCAAGAGAAACTCGGGAAACAACACCATGGCAACGGTTTTCATCAGCTAACCCGTACAGAAATACAACTTATGAATAAGGCGAGGTTTTGCACCAAGCTGCTTGTTTTAGAACGGTTTTTAGTTGCGTGCAAGCGCGTATCGACGAATTGCCGCGCGGCTGTGATGGGGTTAGCGCCGCTTAGCTGAGCAAAGGCGCGCATACTCGCTGCCTGTGCTGGCATTCGGTCAGCGTGACACAAGGAACATCCCATGAGTCAGCGCACGTTTGCCCATCACCTGGTGTGGAATGCGGCGAAGTTGGTTGGTAGGGAGCCGCAGGCGTTTCTCGCCGTACGCCGGCAGAGCGGCGGCAGCGACGCGGTGTATCACCGCATCCTGGCCGACCAGCAATTCGAATACAAAATCGACGCTGAGACTGCCGCCTTAAGTGAGCTGGCCAAAGTAGTCAGCATCGATAAGAACGACAATCTGGTGTTTTGACGCGGCGGGCAGGGTTTACGCGTTTATTTGCTGGGCCTGGGCGGCCTGAATAAACACCCCAAACGCCTGCTCAACGCCCCGTTGTAACTCCAGCTCATCGCAGCCTTGCGCTTGGCTTTCCAGGCGCTGCAAAAAGCTTGGCCACAGCCCAGGGGTGGAGGCATGGCCGAGGTAGTCCATGGGCGCGCCCGGTTGTGCGGCTTGCAAGCGCCGGGCAAGCACCTGGCCGCCCAAGCGTGAGCCTTCAAGAACATAGGCTGCGCCCCAGCACCAGGCCGGGCTGACCTGTTGCGGCATGCTCAGTACATCGACAGGGGCACAGGCGAAAGCCTGCAGGTCGGCGCGCAGGGCTTCGCTGCGGCGGCGTTGCGGCCAGTCCTCGAGCAACTGGTCGATGGCGTTTTCTTCGAGGGTTTGCTCCAGGCTGAAGAGGGCGGCAGCGTGGGCTTGAAGAAAGCGCCGATAACCGTCGGCAGTCTCCAGGCTTAGGGCCGAATAGGCGTCGTCGACCTCTTGGTGCAGCCCGGCGCCGAGCTGACGCAAGCGTTGGCGCAGGTTATTCATGCTTGGGCGCCGCGCCGCGAATGGCCAGCAGAATTTTGCGCACCAGTTGTTCCTCGCTAAAGGGTTTTTGTATGACTGGGCTGTCGCCAAGTCCGACCGAGTCGAGCTCGGCATAACCGCTGATAAACACGATCGGCAACCGCGGTTGCTGCACCGCCACCACGCGCGCCAGTTCGCCGCCATTCATGCCGGGCATGGCAAAGTCGGCCAGTAGCAAATCAACATCCAGAGTGGCCAGCAGTTGCAAGGCACGGGCGCCGGAGTCGGCTTCGGTTACGTGGAAGCCCAGGCGTTGCAGCATTTGTGCGGTAACGTCGCGCACCGAGGGGTCGTCGTCGACCAGCAAAATATGGTGTTCGCCGTTAACGATTTCGGTGCTTGGATTGGCACTGTCAACAACGCCAGTTTCCGCATTCGGCTGGGTGCGCGGCAGATAGACCTGCACCGTTGTGCCCACGCCAACCTCGGTAAAAATCCGCGCGCCACCCCCCGACTGTTTGGCGAAACCAAATACCTGTGCCAGGCCAAGGCCGGAGCCTTTGCCCACTTCCTTGGTGGTAAAGAAGGGTTCGAAGGCTTTTTGCAGCACGTCCTGGCTCATGCCAGTGCCGGTGTCCGACACCGAGAGCATGACGTAGTCGCCAGGCCCCGGTTCCTCGGCGCTTTGCGCGACTTCGGAAATGCTGACGTTAGCGGTGGCCAGCACCAATTGGCCGCCGTCGCTCATGGCGTCGCGGGCGTTAATGGCCAGGTTGAGAATGATCATGTCGATCTGCGTGGGGTCGACCAGCGCGTGCCACAGATCGGACTGCGCCTGAATAGCCACGCTGATGCGCCCGCCGAGGGTACTTTTCAACAAGGTGTGCAGGTTGTTCAGGGTTTCGTTGAGGTCTAGCGGCGCCGGCGCCAGCTGTTGGCGACGGGCAAAGGCCAGCAACTGCGCCGTCAGCGTGGCGCCCCGTTCACCAGCGGTACGAATATGACTGACCCGGCGCAGGCTGGTTTCTGCCGGTACGCCGCGTTCCAGGTCGCGCTGCAAAAAGGTCGCGCTGGTGAGAATAACGGTCAGCAGGTTGTTGAAGTCGTGGGCAACGCCGGCCGTGAGCTGGCCTACCGCTTCCAGGCGCTGCATTTGCCGCAGTGTGGCTTCGACTTTTTCCCGTTCCTGAATCTGTTTGTGCAAAGCCATGTTGGCGTTGGCCAGCTTGTCGATGTTGGCAATTTCATTGCTGATATCGCGACCGGCCACATACGCGCGGCCGCCATCCGGCACGGCGCTCCAGGCGATCCAGCGGTAGCTGCCGTCGCGGTGGCGCAGGCGGTTGACGAAGCGGTCGGCAACCTCGCCGCGGCGCACGGTGGCCATCGCCACCCGGCTGCTACGTACATCGTCGGGGTGAGTGAGGCTAACCAGCGGCAACCCGAGCAGGTCGTCGTGCTGCCAGCCCAAGATGCTCTGCCAGGCGGGGTTTAACGCCAGCGTGGTGGAGTCAAAACTGGTGACCGCCAGCAAATCGCGGGACAGCTCCCAGGTGCGGTCGCGTTCGCGGGTGCGTTCTTGCACCCGTTCGCCGAGGGTTTCGTTAAGTTGTTTGAGCGCCTCGGTAGCCGTGCGTTGCTCGGTAATATCCATCACCACGCCAACAAAACGGGTGCAGATACCTTGATCAAAAAACGCCTGGCCGCGCATTTCCAGCCAGCGTTCGCGCCCGTCGGGCAGGTGAATGCGGTACGGCGTGGCGAAGTCGGGGTGATTCGGGTCGCTGGTGGCGGCCTGCACGCTGGCACGCAGAATGGGCAGGTCGTCGGGGTGACACAGGCGCTCGAATACGCTCATGTCCAGCGTTTCGTCACCTTCCAGGCCACACATGGCACGGTAGCGGTGGTCGCAGCGCAGCTCGCCGCTGCTTGGCTCGAAATCCCACATGCTCAGGCCCGCGGCTTCTACCGCCAGGCGCGCTCGGGCACCGATCTCTTGCAATGCTTGCTCGGCCTGCAAGCGTCGGCGCCGCTCGTTGACTTCGGCCAAGGCGCGATTGACCGCTTTGGGCAGCATCGACAGGTTTTGCTTGAGCACGTAGTCGACGGCACCGGCGCGCATCATATTGACGGCGTTTTCTTCGCCGTAAACGCCAGACAGAAAAATAAAGGGGGTTTTCGGTGCCAGGCGTTGGGCTTCTTGCAACGCTTGGCGCCCGGAAAAGCCGGGCAAAATAAAGTCCGCCAGAATCAGGTCGAAGTCACGCCGTTCAAGGGCCTCCACCACGCCGACCTGGTTGTACACCAGTTCGGTATCAAGGCTGTAACCGCTGCGTTCTAGCGCCAGTTGCGCCAGTTCGGCATCGTTGGGGCTGTCCTCAATAAGCAGGATGCTGATGTAATTTAACGCTGGCATTAACCTTCCTGTAGCCGAATGCGGTGGTGCGGTATCAGTCGTGTTGGTCTTCGGTCTTGCGCGGGCGTTGCAGGCGGAGCGAGCCAGGTGGCGGCTCATTGAGCACGGCCCAGAAAATGCCAAGGTCGGAGATGGCAGCGACAAATTCTTTAAAATCGACCGGCTTGACCACGTAAGCATTCACGCCCATTTCGTAGGCGCGCACCAGATCGGGCTCTTCTCGCGAGGAGGTCAACATGACCACGGGAATGCTGCGCAGCGCCGGTGTTTCGCGCACTGTTTTCAATACTTCCAGACCGTCGACCTTCGGCAGCTTGAGGTCCAGCAACATAACGGCTGGATTGCCGTCGTCGCGGCTCGCGTAGTCGCCGCGTCGCAGTAAGTAATCCAGCGCCTCGGCACCGTCGCGTTTGATCACCACGTCGTTGGCCAACTGGCTGCGTTCCAGGGCTACTAGGGTGAGCTCCAGGTCGTTGGGATTGTCTTCAACGAGGAGGATAGGTTTAAGCATTTAGTCGTTCCGCTGTGCAAAGGGTGTTGTGTAAGTCAAATGGGGGAGGGCGAAGAAAAACGTGGCGCCCTGATCAATGCGGCCATCGGCCCAGACGCGCCCGCCATGGCGCTCGATAATACGCTTGACGGTGGCCAGACCAATGCCGGTGCCTTCGAATTCTTCCATACGGTGCAGGCGCTGGAATACGCCAAACAGCTTGTTGGCGTACTGCATGTCAAAGCCGACGCCGTTGTCACGGATAAACACCACCGTCTCGTCCGTTTGCTGGTGGGCGCCCAATTCGATCACCGCGTGATCGCGGTTGCTGGTGTACTTGATGGCGTTGCTGATCAGGTTGCGCAGCACCATGTGGATAAACGCCGCATCGGCGACCACACGGGGCATGGGCTGAATTTTCCATTCGATAGCGCGGCCTTCGTAGTCCGGGCGCATTTCTTCCAGAATGGAGGTCACCAGAGCGCCGAGATCGACATCCGACAGGTGCAGCGCTGAACGTCCCATTTGCGAAAAGCTCAGCAGGTTGTCCACCAGCACGCCGGCAAAACGCGCGGCTTCGCTGATATTGGCCAGAAAACGCTTGCCGCGTTCGCTCATCTGCTCGGCTTCCATTTCGCCAAGCAACTCGGTGTAACCGGCGATATGGCGCAACGGCGCTCGCAAATCGTGGGACACACTGTAGGAAAACGACTCCAGCTCTTTATTGGTTTCGCGCAGTTCTCCGGCCAATTGCGCCATTTCCTCGGCCTTGCGCAGCACAATACCCAGCACTGCGGCGCGCAGTTCAAGGGCGCCGTCACGTTCGGCCGCTTCCCAGGGCGCAGAAAAGCCGCTGACCTCTTCGCGCCAGGCCTCGAAGCTGTGGCGAGGTGAGAGGGCGCCAGTGGTTTGGTCCAGCTGTTTTTTTGGTTGCCCGGCCCAGGTCACGGTTTTGACTTTTTCCTGGCGAAACCAGATCAGGTAGTGGGCATGCAGTTTGGAAATCGACACAGCCAACACGCCGGGACTATGGGCGGCCAATTGCGCCAGTTGCGGCACATCGCGCAGCAGGTTGTCGGTACTGAACAACGGGCCGTTGTTTTGCCTGCTCAGCCAGTGCGCGAGCTCAAGAATGTGCTGGTCGGGCGGGGCGCTGCCAACGCTGATGCAGGTGTCGGCCGTTACCACGGCAGCCCCTTGGGCCTGGGCGAAGGCGAGCACTACGTCTGGCAGATTTTTAAAGCCTTCCGTTACGCTGTCGTAGTCGGCCATACCGGCTAACAACCGCACGGTCAGGTGGCGCAGCTCCAACTTCCGTTCAACCAGCAACGCGCTTTCGGTGGCATCGATCTGCAACGCCAGAATGCGCGCCAGCAGCTCACAGGTTGTGCGGGTTTTATGGCTGAGATGGTGTGGGTCGGCGTCGTGGCAAGAAATCAGGCCCCAGAGGCGGTCGCGCACCACGATGGAAACCGACATCGAGGCCAGCGTGCCCATATTGCGCATGTATTGAAGATGGACCGGCGACACGCTACGCAGCGAGGCAAAACCCAGGTCTAGAGGCTTGTTGTCGACCGGGCTCAACTGCGGCACCAGCGGTGAAGGCTGATAGTTGGCATCGGGAATCAGCCGGATCAGGTTCTTGCAGTACAGCAGCCGCGCTTGTTTAGGAATGTCTGAGGCGGGGAACTGCAAGCCTAAATAGCTGGCATAGCCTGGCTGCAAACGTTCGGCCAACACTTCGCCATTACCTTGTTCATCAAAGCGGTACGCGCTCACCCGACCAAAACCGGAAATTCGGCTGAGTTCGGCAACGGCCAGGTCGCAAATAGCGGTCAGCGTGCGGGCGGCATGCAGCTCGGCGACAAAGGTGCGCATCAGCGGATAAAGCGTGCCGTAAGCCTCGCCAGGATTACTGTCCGGCTCGAACTCGAGAATAAGCTGGCCGTTATGACGATGGCCGATCAAGGCAAACTGGCGCTGCTGGGCTGTGCCACGAGAAAAACTGAAGTCACCCAGGTGAAAAGGGTTGAGGTCGTCCACCGACAAGGACTGCAGGCGTGTTGGCAGCGACGGGTCACTGATCAACTCTTGCAGCGACAGGCCCAGCAAACTCTGCGCCTCAAGCCCCAACCAGCTGCTGACGTTGTCACTGACTTGCTGCACGCGCAGGTCTGCGTCGTTCACGACGAACAAAAAACCATGCGGCTGGATACCGCCTGGGATATGAATCGGTTCGTCGGCACAGCGCTCTACGGCGGCATTCAGCGAGTCACTGGAGAGGGTGTTCATACTGCATCCTGTCAGGCCATAGCCAGGAAAACTGGGCTGGCAATACGGTTCGGCTAGAACTCAGAGCGAAGCGTGCGGCAATGGTTCTAAAAAAATTTAGCGGCGAAGTTGCCGAGTTTATTACGCCTTGCCCATGGCCTTGACTGCTGCCAACCACTGCGGATTAAGACGCGGCTGGTCAGTATCGAGCCCTTGAGCTTGCATGGCGTGTTGATGGGCAGCAATTTCCTGCTCCATTTGACTCAGGGAGCTGGTGTTGGCTTCCAGCACATACATCTGCGCCAGCCCCTGATGATAGAAGCGCAGCAGTTGCATGGCCGCTGGATTGTGCGCCCTCACCCCGGCCTCCACCTGATGCATCACGTTGGTCACACTCATTAACGCCCGCTTCAACTGCCAGCCATACACCGCCGCGCTCATCCACGGTTGCGACCATAGCTTGAGCTTGAACAGCGCTGCCGTAAGCACCACAGCCACCGCCACACCCCCGGCGTTCCAACGAAAGTTATCGCCGCCAGGAGTACCCAACAGCATCACCGCCAAGCTCGACAGCAACATCGCCAGAGCAACAAAAATCACCGCGATGATCAGCGTGCTGCGGCGTGTTTGCTGGCGATAGCTTTCGGGGTTTTGCGCTTGGATTTCGAACATGGGGTACAGGGCTCGGGGATAGAGGCGGGCGGCATTATGGCCTCAAATACGGATCAACGCGTAGGGGCGAAAGTAGCTAGTGGATGAG
>NZ_JBBNAH010000758.1:0-3055 GCF_037994325.1 Pseudomonas sp. | reverse complement strand
GCCGTGGTCGGCGCCATTGTGCTGCTGGTGATCTACGGCTTGATCAAGAAGAAGTAAGCGCCGCCAGCAGCGTGCCGGCGTAGCCCGGTAACGCGGCAAAATCCGTGGCGCACAGCAGCAGTTTGCGCTGTGCCCACGGATCGCTTAACGCCAGGCTGCTAAACCCCTTCGGCCCCTGCCAACGCTCGATCGCCGCCTGCGGCACCACGCCTAGGCCGGCACCCCGCGCGACCATGCGCAACACCCCATCAAAACTCTCTGCCCGCACGCGAATGCGTAAGCGTTGGCCGGCGTGCAGCGCCTGTTCTTCCAGATAAATCGCCAGCGCGCTATTGAGCGCCAGGCCGACAAACTCGTGGGCCAAGGTGTCGCTGAAGCTGATTTCCTTGCGTGTCGCCAACGGGTGATCTCGCGGTATTACCAGCGCCAGCGGGTCATTGCGAAACGGCAAGGTTTGCAGACCGCTGCTGTCCACCGCATCGGAAATAATGCCGATATCGGCCGCGCCTTCGCGGATGCCTTGCAGAATGCGCAGGCTCGGCCGTTCCTGCAGGTCGATATCGATATGGGGGTGGCTGGCGAGAAAGTCGGCCAGCACTTCGGGCAGGTATTCGCTTAGCGCGGTGGTGTTGCACAGCAGGCGCACTTGGCCTTTAAAGCCGCTGGCGTAGTCGGCCAAGTCGAACTGCAAATGCTCGACCTGCTGCACAATCAGCCGCCCATGGCGCGCCAGGGCATTGCCGGCTGCGGTGGCGCTTACTCCACGTCTTCCACGTTCCAGCAATGGCGTACCCAGCGAGGCCTCCATCGCCCGAATGCGCGCACTGGCCGAGGCCAATGACAGGTGGCAGCGGCTGGCGCCCGCGGTGATAGTGCCGGCTTCAAGAATGCGCACAAACAGGCGCAGGTCGATCAGATCCATGTGCATGGCGGTTTCCGCTAATGGCTTAGCCTCAGTCTATGCCAGAGGCAAGCTTAGCGATTCGCAGATTTTCCTAAAGCGGCCGCTGGCGCAGGATAGCGCCATGAATAACCCTCTCGATTTCTATCAACACCTCGGTCTTAGCCTCACATTGCTGGTGCTGGTGACCTTTCTGCTTGCCGGCACAGTCAAGGGTGTTATCGGCCTGGGCTTGCCGACCGTGGCCATGGGTTTGCTCGGCCTGGCTATGTTACCGCCACAGGCAGCGGCGTTGTTGTTGGTGCCCTCGACCGTTACCAACCTCTGGCAGCTGGCGTTTGGCGGCGCCTTGAAAACGTTGCTGCGCCGGCTGTGGCCGATGCTGGCGTCTATCGCCATTGGCACCGGGTTGGGCAGTGGCTGGCTGGGCCTGGGTTCGGACCAAGACATGACCCGCGCCCTCGGCGGCGCTTTGCTGCTGTATGCCCTTAGCGGTTTGCTGCTGCCGCCGCTGCGCGTGCCGCCAACGTACGAGCGCTGGCTGGGCCCACTGTGCGGTTTGCTCACCGGCATCGTCACCGCTGCCACCGGGGTGTTTGTGATTCCCGCGGTGCCCTATCTGCAAGCGTTGGGCTTGCAGCGTAACGAGCTGGTGCAGGCCCTGGGCCTGTCGTTTACCGTCTCCACCCTGGCCCTTGGCGCCGGTTTATTCTGGCGTGGCGAAGTGGGCAGCGGTGAGTTGGGGGCTTCGTTATTAGCCCTGCTGCCGGCTTTGCTGGGCATGTGCGTTGGCCAATGGTTGCGCCAGCGCATCAGCGCCTTGCTGTTTAAACGGGTGTTCTTTATCGGCTTAGGTTTATTGGGCCTGCACCTTCTAATTAGCGGCTGATAGACTCGCCGCCTCCCCATGCCGCCCCGAGTTTTCCATGCGCCGCGTACTCTTTAGCCTGCTGTTGCTCAGTGGTGTTGCCCACGCCCAGTTGCCGGAAACCGACTGGTTGGCGCTGATGCCCAAGTCCGATCAAAAGGCGCTCGAAGAGATGCCGGAGATCAGCCACAACACCCCTGAAGGCGATGGCACCTTTAATAGCAAAGGGGGCTTGAAGCAGGAGAAAGGTCTGCCGGCGGTGATGTATTCGAGCAAAACCGTGGCGGCAATGAATAACAAAAATATCCGCATCGGCGGCTACCCGGTGCCGCTGGAAACCGACGCCAAGGGCCGCGCCACGTTGTTCTTCCTCGTGCCTTACCCAGGCGCCTGCATCCATGTGCCGCCACCACCGCCCAACCAAATGGTGCTGGTGCGCTACCCCAAAGGCCTGAAGCTCGACGATATCTACGCGCCGCTGTGGGTAACCGGCACGCTGAAAGTGGAAAAGGTCAGCAATGACCTGGCCGACGCCGCCTATGCGCTGGATGCCAGCAATGTGCGAGCGGTGACCGAGGCGGACCTGTAATCAACGATCCCCACCCGGTGTAATAGATTTTTTCTTATGGCCATCAAGCGGCGATAGCTTTTACTCTGACGGCCACTCTTACGCCGCCGGTTACCCGCTATGCCGACTTCCATGATTGCCATGCGTAACGCCTGGGTTAACCAGGCGCACACCCATCCCTTCACCACCCTGGGCTTTGCCGCCGCCGGTTTGGCCGTGCTGGTGCTGCTGGTGATGAGCATCTACAACGCCTTTCAGGGCGATGGCTCAGGGCATTTGCAGTACGCCTTTTATGGCGGCCTGGCGGGCTTTGGCGCTACCGCATTGGGCGCCGTGTTTGCCTTGGCGATGGGCTCGATCAAGGCGCGTACCCAAGACACCATGCTCGGCTTTGCCGCCGGCATGATGCTCGCCGCCAGCTCGTTTTCCCTGATTCTGCCGGGCCTGGCTGCGGCCAAAGAAATCACCGGCAACGGTCCAATGGCGGCGCTGACCGTGGTGGTTGGCTTAGGCCTTGGCGTACTGCTGATGCTCGGCCTGGACCGCTTTACCCCCCACGAACACGACAGCACCGGCCCCTGCGGCCCGGAAGCCGAGCGCATCAACCGCGTATGGTTGTTTGTGTTGGCGGTCACCCTGCACAACATTCCCGAAGGCATGGCCATCGGCGTGAGCTTCGCGGGTGGTGATATGAGCGTCGGCTTGCCGCTGACCACCG
>NZ_JBBNAH010000757.1:0-6507 GCF_037994325.1 Pseudomonas sp. | reverse complement strand
CGGTGGTCAGTTCGCCGCGGCTTTGCACTTCAGCCAGCAATTGGCTTTGCGGGAACTGGCGCATCTTTAGCGCGTATTCAATCACCGGCCCGCTGCCATTCAACTCTGGCGCCTCGGCACTGCCGGTAATTGGCAACACGTCCAGGTACAGGCCTTCAGTCAGGCGCTGATTCAGGCGCAGCTCTTCGCTGCAGAAGTGCTCGCGATCTTTGAGGTTGGTGAAGTCGAGAAAGCCGAAATTCACAGGCTTTTTGATTTTGTAAGCAAAGGGACCGGTCAACACCACCCAGGAGATGTGCGTTTCAATGACCTGGAAGCTCTCTACCGGATGCGGGTAGAGAGCCGGGTTCTGCAGGGCAGCGATCAGGGTTTGGCTCACGGTCTTTCCTTGGATAACGGGCTGAATTCAGGCGGCCATTATGGCGGCTGTGCGCGAGTGTGCAAACCATTGGCAGGCGCCTGTCTGGCCCAAGCAAAGTGCGTATAATGCGCCGCCATGACACGTACCCGATCTTCTCGCCCCTCTCGTTCGCGCCCTAAATCCCGTTCCGGTGGCATGCGCCCCTGGTTGGGTTGGCTGCTCAAACTCGGCCTTGTTGGCGTGGTCATCGTGGCCGGTTTTGCCGTCTACCTCGACGCCGTTGTGCAGGAGAAATTCTCCGGCAAGCGCTGGACGATTCCGGCCAAGGTGTATGCGCGCCCGCTTGAGTTATTTGTCGGCCAGAAGTTGGCCAAGGACGATTTTCTCACTGAGCTGGATGCGCTTGGCTACCGCCGAGAAACCACGGTCACCGGCCCCGGCGCTGCCGTAGTAGCGGGCAACAATATCGACCTCAATACCCGTGGCTTTCAGTTCTATGAAGGCGCCGAGCAGGCCCAGCGCATTCGCGTGAAATTCTCCGGCGACTACGTTGCTGGCCTTACCCAAGCCAGCGGTCAGGACTTGGCCGTAGCGCGGCTGGAGCCTCTGCTGATTGGCGGCCTGTACCCGGCGCACAACGAAGATCGCATTTTGATCAAGCTCGATCAGGTGCCGCCGTATCTGGTGGAAACCTTGGTCGCCACCGAAGACCGCGAATTTTTCCATCACTTTGGCGTGTCACCAAAGTCGATTGCCCGGGCCTTTTGGGTTAACGCCAGCGCCGGGCAGATGCGCCAGGGCGGTAGCACCCTGACCCAGCAGTTGGTGAAGAACTTCTTCCTCACCAGCGAACGCAGCCTGACCCGTAAAGCCACTGAGGCCATGATGGCGGTGCTGCTGGAGCTGCATTACAGCAAGCAGGAAATTCTCGAGGCGTACCTCAATGAGGTGTTTCTCGGCCAGGATGGCCAGCGTGCGGTGCACGGTTTTGGTCTGGCCAGTCAGTATTTCTTCAGTCAGCCGCTGGCTGAGCTGAAACTGCACCAAGTGGCGTTGCTGGTTGGTATGGTCAAAGGCCCGACTTACTACAATCCGCGGCGCAATCCGGAGCGAGCGCTTGAGCGCCGCAACCTGGTAATCGATCTGCTGGCCGCGCAGAACGTAGTGACGCCTGAGCAAGCCGAGGCAGCGAAGAAGATGCCGCTCGGGGTGACTAAGCGCGGCAGCATGGCGGACAGTTCCTATCCCGCATTTCTCGACCTGGTTAAGCGCCAATTGCGTCAGGACTACCGTGACGAAGATTTGACCGAAGAGGGCCTGCGAATCTTCACCAGTTTCGACCCGATTCTGCAGCAGAAAGCCGAGAACGCGCTGTCCAGCACCCTGAAAGGCTTCAAGGGTCGTAAGGGCGTTGACGAAGTGGAAGCTGCCATGGTTGTCACTAACCCGGAAAGTGGTGAAGTGCAGGCCATGCTTGGCAGTCGCCAGCCACGTTTCGCCGGTTTTAACCGCGCCCTGGATGCCGTGCGCCCGATTGGTTCGCTGGTTAAACCGGCGGTTTACCTCACCGCGTTGGAGCGCCCGAGCCAGTACACCCTGACCAGTTGGCTGGAAGACGAAACGTTTTCCGTGAAAGGTAAAGACGGCCAGGTTTGGACGCCGGCGAACTTCGACCATAAAGCCCACGGTACGATCTATCTCTATCAAGGCCTGGCGAACTCCTACAACTTGTCCACCGCCAAGCTGGGTCTGGAATTGGGCGTACCCAATGTGTTGAAAACCCTTGAGCGTCTGGGCGTTTCGCGCGAGTGGCCGGCGTTCCCGTCAATGTTGTTGGGTGCTGGTGCTCTGAGTCCTATCGAAGTCGCGGGCATGTACCAGACCATCGCCAGCGGCGGCTTTAATACGCCGTTGCGCGGTATTCGCAGCGTGTTAACCGCCGAAGGGGAACCTCTTAAGCGTTATCCGTTCCAGATTCAGCAGCGTTTCGACCCAGGTGCTATTTACTTGGTGCAGAACGCCATGCAGCGGGTAATGCGCGAAGGTACCGGGCGCTCGGTTTATAGCCAGTTGCCGTCCACGCTTAACCTGGCCGGGAAAACCGGTACCAGTAACGACTCGCGGGACAGTTGGTTTGCAGGGTTCAGTCAAGACTTGCTGGCGGTGGTATGGATGGGCCGCGATGACAACGGTGCCACGCCGTTCACTGGCGCGACCGGCGCTTTGCAGGTGTGGACCGGCTTTATGAAACAGGCCGACCCGCTGCCATTGAACATGCCATTGCCCGATAACGTGGTGCAGGTGTGGGTCGACGCCAACAACGGTCAAGGCTCAGATGCCAACTGCCCGAATGCGGTACAGATGCCGTATATTCGCGGCAGCGAGCCGGCAGCCGGTACCGCTTGTGGCGGGCAGACACCTGCCGCGGAAGTGATGGACTGGGTGCGCGGGTGGATGAATTAAGTGATGAGGTGCTCAGTGAATAAGTGGTTGATTCCCGCATTAATGGCCACCAGCCTGCTGACCGGTTGCGCCAGTGTTCAACGCGGCTCGATTCCGGTCGTCGACTCCGGCGCGCCGCTGTCCAACGATCGTCCGCCGGCCAATGGCCGCGCCACAACCGGCGGTTATTCGCAGGCACCTGTTCAAGCGCAACCTCAGGCCGTTCCGCAGGATTCAGGTGTGGTGGTGATGGTGCCAGGGCAGGGAAGGGCGGCGACGCCGATTCAGACATATCCCGCTGGTGGCTCGTCGGTAGGCAGCTCGCCGATTACCCCTGGCGGTATCACGCCGGGCCCGATCACTACTGGACCGATTACCCCAGGTGCGGGCAGCACCTACAACGCCCCAATCCCTTCGGCACCGAGCGGCATTCCGTCGGCTGGTGGCTTGGCTGCTGATGAGCAGCTAGATGGGCCGGTGTTAGCCTTGCTGACCACCGCGCAGCAGCAGCAAAGCTCTGGCGATCTGAATGGCGCTTCATCCAGCTTGGAGCGCGCGCAACGTATTGCTCCGAGCGAGCCGCAGGTTCTCTATCGCTTGGCACAAGTGCGTTTGGCTCAGGGCGATGCAGCCCAGGCTGAGCAGGTGGCGCAGCGCGGTCTGACTTACTCCAATGGTCGTCCAACGTTGCAGGCAAGTCTGTGGGGGTTGATCGCCCAGGCTCGCGAGAAACAAGGCAACGCATCCGGTGCGGCTCAGGCTCGTCAGCGGGCTCAGGTAAACCTGTAATGGATCAGCGTTTGCCCTCGCTGGCGGACCATCTGCTGCTGATTGAGCGCGAGTTGCGTGTGCAGGGGTGGTGGGCACAATCGCCACCTTCTGCTGAAGCGTTGGCCAGCGTTGAGCCGTTTTGTGTGGATAGCCTGGCGTTCGAAGAGTGGCTGCAGTGGATCTTTCTGCCGCGCATGAAAATGATCATTGAAAGTGGCCAACCCTTGCCCTCGGTATCGGGCATTCGGCCGATGGCCGAGATGGTGTACAGCGCAAGCCTTGGCAAGGCCAAAGGGCTGTTGGTGTTGCTCGGGGAGTTTGACGAGTTGATCGGCGCTGCAAGGTCGTAGCGGCTCTTGCTGAAAAGGCGCGCAACGCAAGGTTGCGCGCTTCGCTCACTGGCAGTTTTCAGTAATGCCTTTCTGATTTTCAGCAATTTTGCTCTGACGTTCTTCTTCCGTGAGGCGACGTACTTCGCCATTCACTTCTGCTGTGATTCGCGGATTGTTCTGCAGTTGGGCCAGATTGGTCCGCGTAATTTCGCAGTACTTCTGTAACTTCTCTTCGCGCTCAGCCACTTCCTTTTTGACCTTCTCATCAATGGCTTTTTGCGCGGGATCGTCCGCGGAGCCTGGAGTGGGGAATGTGGGCAGCGGCTGGACGGGCTTGGGCGGAGCAACCACGGTATTGATCGGCGTCGCGTCTTGACCTTGCGGAGGTTGCGCGCCGAAGTGGGTATTGCCTTGCGCATCGACCCACTTGTAAACCTGGCTTGCCGAAGCAGTGGCGCTCAAGGCGAGCAGTAGGCTGCCGGTGATAATCATGCGTCGCATGCTGTGTCCTTCTGTTTAGCTGCGGAACTCGGTGCTAACTATAACCAAATCCGGCCGCCCGTCACCCTGCACCGTGTCACAGCTACAAATTGAAGAAAGCACAACGGATGACTTGACTTGGGTGCGCTGAATCCGAACAATCCCACGTTCTCGCTGTAGTGGGGTCGGCCGCAAGCAGGCTTCAGCTCAGCAGACATGAGGCGCATACCCGTGCCGACTCGTTACACCCGCAACGCGTTACCTCGCGCTGGGTGGGAAAACCCCGAAACACTTAGGGGTCGTCCCAATACTTGCTCAAGTAGTAGCTGGCGTAATCCGCGACCACCGTCGCTCATGCTCTGCTTAGCAGTAAACCTATTCGGATCCGTTCGCTGTGAGCGGTTCTCTAAGCGTTTTAGAGGTGAACAACGTGGAGCTTTTATCTGGCGCTGAAATGGTCGTCCGCTTTTTGCGTGACGAAGGCGTTAAGCATATCTATGGGTACCCGGGCGGTGCCCTCCTGCATATTTACGATGCGCTGTTCAAAGAGCCGGAAGTGACTCATATCCTGGTTCGGCACGAACAAGCTGCTACCCATATGGCTGACGGTTATGCCCGTGCCACCGGTAAAGCCGGTGTTGTACTGGTGACCTCCGGCCCGGGCGCGACCAACGCCATTACCGGTATCGCCACGGCGTACATGGACTCCATTCCGATGGTCATCCTGTCCGGCCAAGTGCCTAGCAATATGGTCGGTACCGATGCGTTCCAGGAAACCGACATGATCGGTATCTCCCGGCCGATCGTGAAGCACAGCTTTATGATCAAGCACGCTTCGGAAATCCCGGAAGTCATGAAAAAGGCTTTCTATATCGCCCAGTCCGGCCGTCCAGGTCCGGTAGTTGTCGATATCCCGAAAGACATGACCAACCCGGCTGAGAAGTTCGAATACATCTACCCGAAAAAGGCCAAGCTGCGCTCCTACAGCCCAGCCGTTCGTGGCCACTCCGGGCAGATCCGCAAAGCCGCTGAGATGCTTCTGGCTGCCAAGCGCCCGATTCTGTATTCGGGTGGTGGCGTGATCATGGGCAATGCCGCCGAACCGCTCACCGAGCTGGCGAAAATGCTCAATCTGCCGGTTACCAATACACTGATGGGCTTGGGTGGTTTCCCTGGTACTGACCGCCAGTTCATCGGCATGCTCGGTATGCACGGCAGCTACACCGCCAACCTGGCGATGCACCATGCTGACGTGATTCTCGCCGTTGGCGCGCGTTTCGATGACCGGGTTATCAACGGTGCTTCGAAGTTTTGCCCGAACGCGAAAATCATCCACATCGACATCGACCCAGCGTCTATCTCCAAAACCATCAAGGCCGACGTGCCTATCGTTGGACCGGTTGATAGCGTGTTGACCGAAATGGTCGCCATCCTCAAAGAAATCGGCGAAACCCCGAACAAAGATGCGGTGGCCAGCTGGTGGAAGCAGGTGGATGAGTGGCGTGCGGGCGGTGCCCTGTTCCCGTTCGAGAAGGGCGATGGCAGCATCATCAAGCCTCAGACCGTGATCGAAACCCTCAGCGAAGTTACCAATGGCGATGCCTTTGTGACTTCCGATGTTGGTCAGCATCAAATGTTCGCTGCGCAGTACTACCGCTTCAACAAACCGAACCGTTGGATCAACTCGGGTGGTCTGGGCACCATGGGTTTCGGCTTCCCGGCGGCCATGGGCGTCAAGCTGAGCTTTCCGGATGACGACGTTGCATGCGTGACCGGTGAAGGCAGTATCCAGATGAACATTCAGGAGCTGTCGACCTGCTTGCAGTACGGTTTGCCGGTGAAGATCGTCAATCTGAACAACGGCGTGTTGGGTATGGTTCGCCAGTGGCAGGACATGACTTACAGCGGCCGCCATTCGCACTCCTACATGGAGTCGTTGCCAGATTTCGTCAAACTGGTCGAAGCCTATGGCCATGTGGGTATCAAGATCACTGATCTGAAAGACCTGAAGCCAAAAATGGCCGAAGCGTTCGCGATGAAAGATCGCCTGGTGTTCCTCGATATCCAAGTTGATACCAGCGAGCACGTTTACCCGATGCAGATCAAAGATGGCTCCATGCG
>NZ_JBBNAH010000756.1:0-4155 GCF_037994325.1 Pseudomonas sp. | reverse complement strand
ACTTCAGCGTGGTGACAGAACCGCTATTGCCACCCGACCTACTCGACCTGGAAAAAACCGAAGAAAGCGCCCAAGCCGAAACGGCCGAGCCAGAAGAAGCGAGCGAGGAACGCGTCGACCTCTAACCCCCCGCTACTCCAGCAAGCCGATGCGCACCAAGCTGCCAGCGGCGGCGTCAGTCAGCACATACAGATAACCATCGGGCCCCTGACGCACATCACGGATGCGCCCGAGCTTGTCCTTAAGCAAGCGCTCCTCATGGACGATCTCGTTACCTTTAAGCTCCAAACGAATGAGCGATTCATCTGCCAGCGCGCCTATAAACAGGTTGTGCTGCCAGCCGGCAAAACGCTCAGCGTTATAAAAAGCCATACCGCTGATGGCCGGAGACTTTTCCCAAACGTGGTGAGGCGGCTCGGTGCCGGGCGCGGTCTTGCCCTTGGCTTCGCTGATCGGCAGCAAGGTGTAGTCAGTGCCGTGGGTCGCCAACGGCCAACCGTAGTTTTTGCCCGCCTGCGGAATATTGATTTCGTCGCCGCCACGCGGCCCATGCTCGTGCAGCCACAGCGCATCGGTCCATGGATTAAGCGCCGCGCCTTGGGCATTGCGATGGCCATAGGACCAGATTTCGCTACGCGCCCCGGCCTTGCCAATAAACGGATTGTCCTGCGGCACGCTGCCATCGGCATTCAAGCGCACCACCTTGCCTTGTAGCTTGCCCAGATCCTGCGCGGCCATACGCTGGTAATTTTCGCCCAGGGTAATAAACAGATGGCCCTCGTTATCAAACACCAAGCGCGAGCCAAAATGGTTGCCGGTGGATAGCTTGGGCTCTTGGCGGAAGATCACCGTAAAGTCGTCCAAACGGCTGTTATCGGCGGATAACGTGCCGCGCCCCACCGCCGTTCCGGCCAGCTTGTCATCGCCAGCTTCGGCATACGCCAGATACACCCAGCGGTCCTGGTCAAAGCTGGGCGACACCGCCACATCCAACAAACCGCCCTGACCACGGCTAAACACGTCGGGCACGCCAGCCACCTGCGAGTTACCGGTGAAATCCGCTGTAACCAAGCGCAACCTGCCCGAGCGCTCGGTAATCAACACCTGGCCATCGGGCAGAAACACCATTCCCCAAGGGTTTTGCAGATCACTCAGCAGATACTCCACCTGCAACGTGCCGCGCTCGCTGGCCTGCTGAAAATTCTCCTCGGCGTGCAACATCGCTGCGCTACCCGCCAACCATAAAGCTGCTACCGCCAGTGTTCTTTGCAGCATCGCCCGCCCCCACATCGAAGTTCGAAAGTCGCAAAAGACTGGCAAAAAAACGCCGCGCCGGCCGGCTGCAATTGCAACGGCAAGCTACAGAATGGGTTTTGTACGGCGTGCCGGCATGCATACGGTGTGCGCGCCGCGGCCTTTAGGTAGGCATTGCTTGGTGCGCAACGCCCCCTCTAATAATCTGCATACCGCCGCTCAATCTCCGTGTATTCGCCACTGCGCCGAATCGCCGCCAAGCCCAAATTGAATTGGTCGCGCTGAATCTGAAAGCGAAAGCCCACTTTATAGGCCGTCGGTGGAAACAGCGGATACCAGGTCAGCGGCTGGCTGATGTCCACCTGATCCAGCACATCGCGGTTGAAATAGCGGATCACCCTGGGGTCGCCGATGATCACGTCAATACGCCCGCTATACAGCAAGCGATTACGCGTCACCTGCTGCGCCTCCTCGCGATAGTTTGGATGCTCAGCCATGGCCTGCGCGTACTCGGGCCCGAGCAAAAAGCGCGCTCGCTGAAAGGCGCTTACCGAATAGTTGCGCAGGTCTTGCAGGCTGTTGAGTTGCACATGATGTGAGGTCAGCGCCACAGCGGTGTTGTGGTACTCGATGTAGGGATCGGAGTAGTAGGCGGCCACGCCGCTCAACTCGTTGGTGGTGGCGATGCAGTCGATATCGCCGCGCGACAGCATTAAGTGCAGGCGCTCCATCGGCGCAAAATAGGCCTGCATATCGTAGCCAGCGCTGCGCAGCGCAGCCTGGACCACGTCGTACTCCAACCCCTTGCCGTCGGCTTCAAATACATAGGGCGGCTTGTTGGTGCCAAAGCCAATGCGAAAAGGATCGGCAAACGCCGGCAGGCTTAGTAGCCAGAACAAGGCGTGCAGCAAGCGAGACATGCTACCTCCTTGGTCTGGGCATCGTTGTTTCAAGCATAGCTGCCCCAGCGCCTGGGACGGCAAATCGGCTGAACCATTGACCCAAGCGCAGCGTCACACACCACTACCGGTCAGCCGCAGAGCCCTCTCCCGATGCCTGTTTTACCCCTCGCTATCCTCGCCCTAACCTTGCTTGCCAGTGCTTTGCCCAGCGTTGCCGCCGAGCCGTTACGCCTGGTCAATCTGCAGCGCTGCGGTGACCTGCTGAACAACCAGCGCCAAGACATCTGCCTGCGTACTAACGGTCTACAAACCGGCGCCGTGCGCGTGCTGTTGGGCGGCGAAGCGTTGCCCGACAGCGCCGTGCAGCGCGACAAACAAAGCCTGCGCCTGCAGCTTGACCCCAAGCGCTACAAAAGCGCGCCGGTATGGCTGGAGCAACAAGGCGCGGCCAGCAACCCGGTGTGGCTGTCGCTCAACAGCAGCCATGTGGTGCCGGCCAAGCCCGATGAAGTGGCGAAGAATATGGACGGCCTGACCACCTACACCGACCTGGTCAGCCTGATCATCGAGGAAGACAGCGACGGCCTGAGCACGGCCCAGCAGTTGGCCAAGAAGTACAACGCCCAGGTAGTTGGCGCCATCCCGCCGCTCAACACCTACCAGCTTCGCCTGCCAGCAAAAAACCTGCTGGAGCGCGATGCCTTGGTGCTGCGCTTGGGTACTGAAGTCAGCGTGGATGCCGTGGTGATCGAAGAGTCGGGCGCTGAAGAAGGCGAAGGCGCAAACGATGATCTGGCCGCCGGCAAACAGCCGCCGCAAGAAAAACCGACCGGCGATGAATGGGCCGCCAATCGCTTTCTCGATGCGGTGAATTACTACCAGCGGCGTATCCCGTCGCCACACAAGCCGGTGCCGACCACGCCCATTCGTATTGGCGTGATCGAGCGTAATGTCGACTTCGACACCGCTGATTTCCAAGACTATCTGGGCGCCGCCAAGCGCGAAGATGGCAAACCGCACACCCGCGTTTACGCCCGTGACGCCGACAAGCCCGATGGCCACGGCACCACGGTGTCCGGCATTCTCGCTGCGCGTTGGGACAAGGGTGGCAACACCGGCTTTCTCCGTGGTCTGGACGGCGCCGGGCCGGGCTTTGAGGTGATTGTCGAGCGCAATTCCGACGCCGGCATCACCGCCAATATCGCCGCATCGGTCAATCTGGTGGAAGACGGCGTGCGGGTACTGAACTGGAGCTGGGGCATTCACCGCGTCGGCGCAAAAAACATCAAGGGCGATGAAATCGACTCCCTGGTGCGCTCTGGTTTGGCCATGAATGGCTATGAAGAACTGCTCGAAGAGTTCTTTCTCTGGCTACGCGCCAAGCACCCGGATGTAATCGTGGTGAACTCTGCCGGCAATGGCTCGTCATTCTCCGGCGCCGATGAATATCGCCTGCCCTCCTCGTTTATCACCGACCAGCTGTTTGTGGTCGGTGGCCATCAGCGCAGCGAAGGCAACGATGTGCCGGTCGAAGACCCGGCCTACGTGGTTAAACGCAACTCCTCCAACAGCGATATGCGTGTGGATATCACCGCCGCCGCCTGCGCCCACGCCTCCACCGTGCAGGCTGATGCCGCTGGCGACGCCCACTGCGGTACCTCGTACGCCACGCCCATGGTCACCGGCATTATTGCCGCGGTGCTGTCGATCAACCCCGCGCTACACCCTGACCAAGTGCGCATGCTGCTGCGCCGTAGCGCCCTGACCATCGGCCAGAACTTCGACTTCGAACCTTCCGATGCCGAAGACCTGACCGCGCCGATTCTGCCGTCCGAGCGCAACTACGACCTCAATAACAAAGACGTCGGCCGCTCCGCGCGACTGGATATGCAAAAGGCCCTCGACCTGGCGGTGAAAAGCCGCGATCGGGTTCGGTAGGGTGCGCCGTGCGCACCGTCTGCGGTCGGCTGACGATTCTGGGTCCCCGCCTACGCGGGGA
>NZ_JBBNAH010000755.1:0-1685 GCF_037994325.1 Pseudomonas sp. | reverse complement strand
ACACCTACCTGGCGCTGAGTGGCGTTGAACCGGGTATTCGTGAAGCCGGCAGCGGCATTGGTATGAGCTTTTGGCAGCGCCTGCGCATGGTCGATTTGCCCATTGCCTTGCCGGTGATCTTGGCCGGTGTGCGCACCGCCGTGGTGATGAATATTGGCGTGATGACCATTGCCGCCACCATTGGCGCCGGCGGCTTAGGCGTACTGATTTTGACCGCCATCAGCCGCAGTGACATGGCCACCTTGTTTGTTGGCGCGGTGCTGGTGAGTGTGCTCGCCATCATCGCCGACCTGTTTTTGCAGTGGCTGCAGAAAACCCTTACTCCCCGCGGCCTGCGCGCCGCGCACTGAGGACCCGAACATGATCGAACTCGACCAACTGACGAAAACCTTTCAGCAAAAAGGCAAAGATGTCGTGGCCGTTGACCACGTCAGCCTCACCGTTGACGAAGGCCAGATTTGCGTATTCCTCGGCCCCTCCGGCTGTGGCAAAAGCACCACGCTGAAAATGATCAACCGCCTGATTACGCCAACCTCCGGGCGCGTGTTGATCAACGGCGAAGACACCACCGGCATCGACGAAGTGACCCTGCGGCGCAACATCGGCTACGTGATTCAGCAGATCGGCCTGTTCCCCAATATGACCATCGAAGAAAACATCATGGTGGTGCCCAAACTGTTGGGCTGGGACAAAAAGCGTTGCCACGAACGGGCCAAAGAACTGATGGGCATGGTGCAACTGGAGCCCAAGCAATACCTGTCGCGCTACCCACGCGAGCTATCGGGCGGGCAACAGCAGCGTATCGGCGTGATCCGTGCCCTGGCCGCCGATGCCCCGGTGCTGCTAATGGACGAACCCTTTGGCGCAGTCGACCCAGTTAACCGCGACGCGATTCAAAACGAGTTTTTCCAAATGCAGCGCGCGCTAAACAAGACCGTGATTATGGTCAGCCACGACATCGACGAAGCCATCAAGCTGGGCGACAAGATCGCCATCTTCAAAGACGGCAAACTGCTGCAATTCGACCACCCCGACACCCTGTTAGCCCACCCGGCGAATGATTTTGTCAGCGGCTTTGTCGGCCAAGACAGCACCCTCAAACGCCTACTGCTGATCCGCGCCGAAGACGCCGCCGACAACGCGCCCTCTATTCAAGTACAGACCCCGATTGCCGACGCCCAAGAACTGATGGACGAAAACGACCGCCGCTACCTGGTCGTCACCGACGCCAACAACAAAGGCCTCGGCTACGTCCGCCGCCGCGACCTACGCGGGCAAAGCGGCGTAGTACAACCCTTCCTACGCGACTTCAACGTAACCGCCGCCCACGACGAACACCTGCGCATCCTCCTATCGCGCATGTACGAATTCAACAGCTCATGGCTGCCCGTACTGAGCGCCGAAAACGACTTCCTCGGCGAAGTAACGCAAGAATCCATCGCCGACTACCTCAGCTCCGGACGCTCGCGAGGCAAAAGCACCATTGTTTCGCCAGCCGAATTGGAAGGCTGATTAACAACACGCTGCAACGCGCAAGCGCTTGATCTGCTCTTGATATTGATCTGGCTTGTGATCTACCCGCCCCATTCACCGCAAGGCCGAGCGGAGTCGTTGCGTAGGGGGATGAGCGGCAGGAGCCGCGAAAGGCGTGGGGCCATGGATGGCCCTGGCCGACCCCTGGAGCA
>NZ_JBBNAH010000754.1:0-12822 GCF_037994325.1 Pseudomonas sp. | reverse complement strand
CTCTTGAACTGGTCCACGTCGATAAACATCAACGCCAGTAGGCGGCGCTGGTCGGCTGCCTGGGCGATGGCCTGATGCACCAGGTCGGTAAACAGCACGCGATTGGGCAGCCCGGTCAGGTTGTCGTGGTAGGCCAGGCGGCGAATTTTGGCGTGTTCTTTATCCATCGCGGTAACGCTGTGGAGGATGGTGATCAAGTGAGTTACCGCGCCGTTCTCATCAAACACGGGCGACAGCGCTTGGTGCACGCGGTAACTGCTGCCGTCTTTACACCGCCCGGTGAACTCGCCGTGCCAGGGCGTGCCCGCCGATAGCGCCAACTGTTTCGCCTGTTGCAGCACCTGGCTCTTGCGATTGCTCAACATCGGTAGGGTGAGCATGCCCACCAGCTCGCGGCGGGTATACCCACACAAGATACTGGTGGCCGGATTGCACCACAGAATGGTGCCGTGCGCGTCGCAGATCAAAATGGCGTCGGTTGCGGCTTCAAAACTTTGACTGAGCAGGCGCGGCGGAAGGTTGTTCATACCGGCATGACCATGTGTACCTGGATCAGCTCGCGGCCGACGTCCAGCAAGGTTTGGTAGTGCGCTTGGTGGCCTGTGGAGGCCAGAAAGTGGATAAGAGTCGGGCTGTCGGCGGGTGCCGTGTTCTGATGGGTCAAGCGGATGATCGTTTGTGACTCACGGGCAACGACAAAATACGCATCAACCATGGGCTAGTCTCCGGTGCGGCGAAGGGTTTCGTGGAGACACGAGCAGGACTCGCGCACACTGACCGGCTGAACCCACGATGCCGGTTCAGCGCTGTACTGTCCGTGCGCTAGCCCACTTAGGTGCGCTGTGCCGACGGAGCGCTGGCTGGCCGGCAACACACCAGCCGCACCTGATGCTCGCGCCCATCATCCAGCAGGTTTAACACCTGCCCGTGCTGCAGCACACCGTCCACGTGCAGTGACCCGACGTCGCCAAGCACCTGTTCAACCTCGATCACATACAGCGCTGCGCCAAAGCGATAGCGCAGGCTGAAACCTGGCCATTCTTCTGGCAGCACCGGCTGCATGGCCAAGGTTGTGCCGCTGCGTTGCAAGCCCAGGAGCGATTCGACGATCAGCCGGTACATCCAGCCGGCCGAGCCGGTGTACCAGGTCCAGCCGCCCCGTCCGGCGTGCGGCGCAACGCCATAGACGTCGGCGGCCATTACATAAGGTTCGACCTTGTACACCGCCATGGCTTTGTCGCTGCCGTGGTTGACCGGGTTGATCAGGCGCAGCAGTTCCCACGCTCGGTCGCTATCCCCCAAGGCGGCAAAGGCCATGCTCGCCCACACGGCGGCATGGGTGTATTGCCCGCCGTTTTCGCGCACGCCTGGTACGTAACCTTTGATATAGCCGGGGTCGAGGGCGCTTTTGTCGAAGGGTGGATCGAGCAGTTGCACCAGGCCCACGTCGCGGCGCAGCAGGTGTTTTTCCAGGGAGTTCATGGCCGTGAGTTGGCGACCTGGGCTGCCGGCGGTGGAAAGCACCGACCAACTCTGGGCGATGGAGTCGATACGGCACTCCTCGTTGCTTGAGGAGCCCAGCGGCGTGCCGTCGTCAAAGTAGGCGCGGCGGTACCAGGCGCCGTCCCAGCCATGCTGTTCCAGGCTGCCGCGCAAGGTACTGGCGTAGCTTTCGCAGCGCGTGGCAAAGGCCTCGTCGCCGTGCGCCCGTGCCGTTGGCGCGAACTGCAGCAGTACGTGGTAGAGGAAAAAGCCCAGCCATACGCTTTCACCCAAGCCCTGTTCGCCGACGCGGTTCATGCCGTCGTTCCAGTCGCCGCCGCCCATCAAGGGCAAGCCATGCACGCCCTGGGTCAGGCCATGTTCGATGGCGCGCACGCAATGCTCGTACAGGCTTTCGCGCTGGCCTGAGTGGCCGGGTAGGTCGTAGTAGCTTTCTTCGCCGCTGTTGAGCAGACGGCCTTCGAGGTAGCCGACCTGTTCATCCAGCACGCTGTGGTCACCGGTAATGCGCAGGTAGCGGCTGGTGGCCAGCGCCAGCCACAGATAGTCATCCGAGCAACTGGTGCGCACGCCGCGGTCCTGCGGTGGGTGCCACCAATGCTGCACATCGCCTTCGATAAATTGATGGGCGGCACACAGCAATAAATGCGCGCGGCATTCGCGCGGGCTGGCGTGGAGCATGGCCATGCTGTCTTGCAGCTGATCGCGAAAGCCAATGGCCCCGCCGGACTGGTAGTAGCCGCTGCGCGCCCAGAAGCGGCAGGCGATGGTTTGATAGAGCAACCAGCCGTTGACCAGCACATCAATCTGCGGCTCGGGGGTGGTGACCTGCACCACGCCCAGGGTGCTGCGCCAATGTTCGCGCACCTGATTCAGCGCGTCCGTGGCCACCCGGCTGCCGCGCAATCGCAGGGCCAGGGCGGCGGCGCTGGCGCGGTTGTGCCCGGCACCGAGGCGGA
Organism: Pseudomonas sp.; assembly: GCF_037994325.1. Lineage (GTDB taxonomy): Bacteria > Pseudomonadota > Gammaproteobacteria > Pseudomonadales > Pseudomonadaceae > Aquipseudomonas. The sequence goes on along the minus strand of NZ_JBBNAH010000754.1, from coordinate 10,360 downwards.
AGGTCAGTTCCTGGCTTTCGTCTTCGGCTAGTAACACGTCGACGCGTATCGCTGCGCATGGGTCCAAGCCGCCGCCGGTGCGCCCGGATAAGCGGGTTTTGCTCATTGCCGCCGGTGCATTGAGGTGACCGTTGCGGCCGAGAAACTCGCTGCGGTCGCCCGTCACGGTGCGGTTTGGCCCCTCGACATCAAAGAAGCCGACGCGCCCGGGAAACTCGATGGAAAACGCATTGCGGGCGAACAGCACGCCACTGCTGGCGTCTTCCTCGCTGACCACATGCAGGGCCGACTTTTCCCGTAAGTCGCCCAATACCCAGGCCACATAACCGGTGGCCGATAGCTTGCGAGCACGGCCAGACAGGTTGCGGATTTTCAGTTGGGAAAACTTCACCGCTGCATCCAGCGCCACAAATACCCACAGCTCGGTTTGGATGCCGTCTTCTTCATGCTCGAACACGCTGTAACCAAAGCCATGACGGGTGACATAGTCGCCATTGCCGGCGCGTGGCAACGGCGTGGGCGACCAGAAGTGCCCGCTCTCTTCATCGCGCAGGTACAAGGCCTCGTCGCTGCCATCGGTCACCGGGTCGTTGTGCCAGGGCGTCAGGCGAAACTCATGGGCGTTTTCGGCCCAGGTGTAGGCGCCGCCGCTTTCACTGATCACCGTGCCGAAGTCGGGGTTGGCCAATACGTTGGCCCACGGTGCCGGGGTGACGCAGCCTTGTGCCAGGCGCATCACGTATTCACTGCCATCGGCATTAAAACCGCCGTGCCCATTGCCCAGTTGCAACGGTGTAGATGCGACGCCGGACGTGGCGACTTGCGGCCGGCGCACGCGCATTTTGCTGGCGAGAAAACGCGGCAATGGCGCTTCGGCGCGGCGTTTGTGCACCTGCTCGGCGAGGCTGCCACGGCTGTCGCTAAGCACCAGGCGGGCGACGGCGAGCATCAGTAAACGGTCTTCGCTGGACAACTGCTGCGCCGGCCGCACAAAGATGCCCCCCGGGCGATCCACCAGCGCCGCCTCGCTCCCGGAGGTGACCAAGGCCATGATCAAATCCTGCAGTTGCTGGCGATAACCCACCTGGTCTTCGTTCCAGATCACCAAGTCGACCGCCAGGCCTTTCTGCCGCCAATAGGCATGCGCCTGTACTAGCTGGCGGACCAATTCGATATTGGCCGGGTCGGCAATTTGCACCAGCACAATCGGCAGGTCGCCAGAAATCGCCTGGCCCCATAAGCCGGACTGGTTGCGTTGATTGCTGGTGAGCACGCTGTTGTCGGCGCGCAAGGCGGCGTTGGTGTAGAGAACGGCCGCGGCCATTTGCTCGAACAAACGCGCATCCGAGAGGGAGGCATTGAGCTGGCGCAGCAGCACCTGGCTGTGGGTCCAGGCCAGGCCAAATACACGGTCGGCCAAGTGCCGGTCGCGGTATTTGTCGATCAATTGCAGGCAGTGTTCGCGGCTTTCGCCGATGCCGGTGACCAGGTCGATAATGCCGGTCTGGCCGGGGTCTAGGGTGATGCGGCAACGGATCGCCACAATCGGATCGAGCACGGAACCGGCACTACCCGACAGGCGTTCGCCGCCGCTGTCCATGACCGCGGGATGGCTGAGGTTGCGGCCACGGCCGATAAACTGCGCGCGGTCGGTTTCGTAGGAAATCACATCAATATCCACACCATGGGCTGCGAGCAAATGGCACATCCACGGCGTGTGTTCATGGCTGGAACGCGGCCTGCGGCTGCACAAAATCGCCTGCAAGGGCGGCAGCAACTCGGTCTGGATAAACAACTTGCTAAACGCCGGGTGCAAGGCGTCGGCAGTCGGGTTAGCCAGCACCACTTCGGCGTAACTGGTCAGCTCAATGGTGCGCCGTACGCGGGCACGGTTGGTGATATGCAGGCGGCGCAGTTCGATGTCGTCTTCTGGTGATACAACGATTTCGGTATGGGCGTCAAACTCACGCTGGCGCACGCGGAACTCGGCGCGGGCGTCGGTAAAAATCGCCTCGTAACTGTCCACCGGTTGCAGCGTTGGTTGGTGCGCGCTGGACCAAAAGCTGCCGCTGGCGACATCCCGCAGGTACCAGAACTGGCCATGGTTATCGGCGCTGACGTCGGCGTGCCAGCGGGTAACCGCCAGCTCATTGCAGCGGCTGTAACCGCCACCGGCACTGCTGACCATCACGTGGTAGCGGCTATTGGAAAGCAGCTGCACCGCCGGGCGTTTACGGTCCGGGTCGGTGTACACGCGCAGCTTGGTTTCGGTCTGTCTTGCGGCGGCATCGGCGTTTGGCGCATTGGCCGCGTGCAGGTATTGCGCGGCGGTTTTTGGAATGCGTTCTTGCAACAGCAGGGCGGTGGCTTTGAATTGCGGATCGGACTCAAAGCGGCGTTGCATCGGCTGGTCGAGCAGCACGTAGGCCAGCGCCAATAGGCTCATACCTTGGTGGTGAACCATAAACGACTGCACTACGGCTTGGGTCTCGCCACGGGGCAAACGCGCGGGGGTAAAGTCCACCGCTTCATACAAGCCATACGCACCGGCCAGGCCCATGCCGGCAAGACGTTGCAGGTTTTTGCAGGCCGCTTGCGGCGCCACCATCAGGGCCAATACCGAGGCGTAGGGCGCCACCACAATGTCTTCGCCCAAACCGCGTTTCAAGCCCAGGCCCGGTACGCCGAAGGCGCGGTATTGGTAGTTGAAATGGGCGTCGAACACGTTATAGCCCGACTCCGACACGCCCCACGGTAGGCCCAGTGCGTTGCCATGTTCTATCTGCCGCGCCACGGCGGCCTTGCAGGTTTGATCGAGCAAGGTGCCGCTGTAGGTGGGCATCACCAGATTGGGCATCAGGTACTCAAACATCGAGCCGGTCCACGACAGCAACACTGGCTCGCCACCATTACTGGTGAGCAAGCGGCCGAGGGTAAACCAGCCTTCCTGCGGCAACTGGCCTTGGGCGATCACCACAAAGTTGGTCAGCCGCGCTTCGGAGGCCAGCAGGTCGTAGTAAGACCGGTCCAGGCGGTTTTCATCGGCGTTAAAGCCGATGGCAAATAGGTCGCGGCTGGATTCATAAAGAAAGCTGAAATCCATCTGCGCCAGATCGCCCGCTAGCTGGGCCAGGCGTTCCGCTGTGGCGATCCGGCGTATGGCGTAGTTGCGCGCGCTGGCGACTTGCGCTTGTTGCGCAGCTGGCCACAGTGCGCTGTCGAGCTGAGCCAACTGCGCCCAAGTCGCTGGCAGCATCGCCATGCCTTCGCTGCTCGTTGCCGGCAGGCGTACATCGGCCAACTCGCTGCTTAGGTCGTTGCAATGACTCAGGAGCAGTAGCAACCACTGCTCAGCCGCGCTTTGTGCCGGCGGTCTGCGCTGTTGCCAAAGCGCCAGGCTCTGGCTGAGCACGCGGTTAACGCCCTGCCAGCTGCCTTCCACATCCGCTGGCGGATCTGCTTGCAGGGCCGCCAGGGTTTTTTCCAGTGCCGCCAGGTGTTGCCCGTCTAAGCCCTCGCTTAACCAAGCGGCGCGCAGCACGGCCAGTGTATCGGCCAAGCCATTAAACAGACGCGGACCAACCAATGGCTGCTCCGCCAATTCCAACAAGCCCGGCCTCAGGGTTAGCAGCAGGCCGGCGAGGTTGCCGCTGTCGACCGTCGACACATAGTGCGGCGGCAGCGGCTTGAGGGTTTGCGTGTTGTACCAGTTGTAAAAGTGCCGACGGTAACGCTCCAGCCCCGCCATGCTATTGAGCGACTGCTCCATCCGTAGCAGCAGGCGCGTGGCACTCAGATAGCCAAAGTCATAGGCGGCCAAATGCGACAGCAAGGCCATGCCCATATTGGTGGGCGAGGTGCGGTGGGCGATCACCGCCACGGGCTGCTCTTGCACGTTGTCGGGCGGTAGCCAGTTGTCGGCTGGGCCGACATAACGGTCAAAAAATGCCCAGGTTTTGCGCGACAGCACGCGCAGAAACAGCAGCTCATCGCTGCTCGGCGCAAACGCTGTGCGACTGCGCGGTTTACTTAGCCACCAGGCGATGCACGGGCTGAGCCACCACAGCAGCAAAAACGGTGCGGCCACCAATAGGGCAGTGGGGCGCTGCGACAACAGCACGCCGACTACGGTGGCCAGCAGCGGCGCGCTCCACATCAAGCGGTACAGGCCGGGCAGGCTATTGCTGCTGGCGCGCTCCACTTCCCGCGAGGGGTTCCATTGCAGCAAACGCCGTTGGCTGATGCACATACGCCACAGCGTGCGGCTGATCGCATCCACGCTCAGCGCGGTTTCAAACGGTAACCAGACCAAGGCCAGCAAGGCGCGGCTAAAGTGCAGTGTGGAGGCCCACCAGGTTACGCGCAGGTGTTGTATCAGCGGAATGTCATGGGCCTTGCGCACCAGCTCCAGCAGCGAATTGAGCAGCGGCTGGGTCAGCACCAACAGCAGTACGGCAAAGGTCCATGACAGCGCCGAATCCAACGCCACCCAGCCCCACACCAACATCAACAAAAACGCCAGGGGCTCCAGGCTGCGGCGCAAGTTGTCGAGAATCTTCCAGCGCGCCAACGCATCCAGCCGCGAGCGCTCAATGCCGGTTGAGGTCTTGGGCACCCACGGCAGCAGCCAGGGCATCAGTTGCCAGTCGCCACGAATCCAACGGTGCCGGCGTTTGGAGTCGGAGCTATAGCGGGCCGGGTGTTCCTCATACAGCTGCACATCGCTGAGCAACCCCGAGCGCGCATAACTGCCCTCGATCAGGTCGTGGCTAAGAATGCGGTTATCCGGAAAACGCTCGGCCAGGGCCTGCTCAAAGGCATCCACGGCATAGATACCCTTGCCGATAAACGAGCCTTGCTGAAAGAGGTCCTGGTACACATCGGAGACGGCGCGGGTGTAAGGGTCGACGCCAGCATCGCTGCCAAATAACTGGGCATATAACGAGCGCGCCACGCTGGGCAGACTGATGCTCACCCGTGGCTGCAAAATGGCGTAGCCGGCGGTGATGCGTTGCAGTTTCGGGTCGTACACCGTCTGGTTGAGCGGGTGAGCCATGGCGCCGACCAGTTGCCGGGCGACATCGCGCGGCAGTTGGGTGTCGGTGTCCAGGGTAATCACATAGGTCACGTGCGGCAGCGCCTGGATATCGCCAACGATCAGGGCGAAGCGTTCGAACCCTTCGCCGCGTAGCACAGCATTGAGTTCGGCCAGCTTGCCGCGCTTGCGTTCATGGCCCATCCATACGCCTTCGGCGGCGCTCCAACGCCGCGGCCGGTGCAGCAGGTAAAAATAGCCAGCGCCGGTGGCGGGGTATTTGTCGTTTAGCGCGTTGATCAGCGTGCTGGCCAAGGTCAGCAGCGCGGCATCCTGCTCCAGCACTTCGCTAGGCGCGTCGATAAAATCGGTGAGTAAGGCGAAGTGCAGATTGGCGTCGCGGTTGGCGAGAAAGCGCACTTCCAAACCTTCCACCAGTTCTTCGACATCTTGGCTGGAGCCCATCAACGTCGGCACCACTACCAAGGTACGCGCACCGTCAGCGATGCCCTCGCTATAGTCCAGGCGCGGCAAAATGTTTGGCGCCACGGTCAGGGTCACCAGCCAATTCACCAGGCCGATGGCCAAGCGGCTGGTCATTACCAGGGCCGCTGCGCCGAGCAGCCATAACGCCACGCCGTCGAGGCCGTCGCTGCGCGCGGTGTGCACAAAGGGCCAGGCGAACACCAGGCTGAGCACCACCACGGGGCTGAGAAAAAACGTCAGCGGGGCTTTCTGCAACAAGCGTTGCCAGCTTTCGCTCAGGGTTGAGCGGGCGGCGAGTTGGCGTTCCAACAGCGCGCGGCCATCGCCGATCAGATAAAAACCGACATGCGCTTTGCTGCCCGGCTGCGCCACTTCGGCTGGGCTGGCGGTGGCCAGAGCGATAGCGGCGCGGGCCACCTGTTCTTCGCTGTGTTCACTGTTTTTCGCCAGGCGTTCGATCACATGGCGATAGTGGTCGCGGGTGGCAAAATCCATGCTGGCATAGACGTCGGCCGGATCTTCCCGCAACACCTCGTCGACCCGGCTTAAGCGTTCGACAAAACTGCGCCAGTCCACCGCTGCCAGCACCCGCAAGCTGCGAATACTGTTGCCGATAGACACCTGCTCGGCGGCCTGTTGCTGCGCATCAAGCTGCACCAAACGCTCAATGGTTAACCCGCTTTCGGCGAGCACTTGCTCAATCCAATTGAGCGGCAAAATCAGTGCGGCACTTTGCCCTTGTAAGCGCCTGGCCAACTCGGCCACAAACGAGCTGGTCATTGGTGGTTGCGAGCGGGCCATATCGGCCACCGTGAGCACCACGCTCTTGGCGTCTTGCTCCACCGTTTCGCTCAAGCGGTCGGCCCAATCATTGGCCAGATTACGGTCGGCCCAGTTGGCCATCACGCGTGAGGCCACGCGGCGCAGGTTATCGATCAAGGCCAGGCGTAGCATGATGGGGATGGCCCACAGCTCGCCCAAGGTCAGCGGTTCTACCGATTGGTAGGCCTGCAAAAAGCGCGTCAGGCTGTCGCTGTCGACCCGGCCATCGCCGTGGGAAATGGTCTCCAGGGCGATGTCGTAGACCCGTGGTAACCCCTTGGAAACACCGTTGGCCAGGCGCGGCAATTCACGGCTGTAACCGCGCGGCAAATGTTTGCGCGCGGTGCGAATCTGTTCTTCCACCAAGTAGAAGTTATCCAGCAACCATTCCGCCGCTGGAGTGGCGCGGCGGGTGGCCTGCGGCACCTCGTTGAGCAGCGCACAACTGCGCGCCAACAGGCTTTCGTTTTCCGTCAGGCGGGCGAGCAGGGTATCGGCGCTGGTGCCGCTGGCGAGCTGATGTTGGCTGGCCAACTGGCCGCCATGGCTGGCCATTTGTTCGGCGCTAAACAACTCGGCGCGTAGCACCGGCTCGTATTCAAACTTCGGTGGCGACGGACGTACAAACGCCGTTACCCGGTTCCATAGGCTGTTCATCAGTTCCTTGGCCGCCAGGCTTAACGCAACGGCTGGCGGTGATGACAAGCGACGCGAATGCGCGCCGCAGAACGGGCCAAAGCCCTGGAGACGGCCGAGCAGACAAGGCAGTTGGAAAGACGCCCGGCCGGCTCTCAGTGTGGGCGGCAGGGGCGGGGCTGTATGTCTGCTAGCGCACATAGCCGCTTGCACTGCCATTCCCGCGCAGGCGGGAATCCACAATAGGGCGTCGGATAGATTCGCGGCGGCTTATGCATTCTGGGTCCGCGCCTGCGCGGGGACGACGTGAGTTACCTGCGTGTATGGCGTTTGCTTTGGCGCGGTAAATTCCCGCAGGGTGATGCGCGCATTGTTGAACCGGACCTTAGCCCCGATGCTCCTCAGCTAAACGGCAGGCGGCCGAGGGGTATGCATATACGGCAACAACCGATCGGTTTCTTTCTTCACCACGGCATAACACTCGCAGCTCAGGGTTTCCAATTTGGGCCGGTCGAGGACGGTGATATGCCCGCGGCTGTATTCGATCACGCCCAAACGCTGCAGTTTGCCAGCTGCATCGGTTACCCCTTCGCGGCGCACGCCGAGCATGTTGGCGATCAATTCCTGGGTCATCAGCAGTTTGTTGCCGGGCAGGCGATCCAGCGACAGCAATAACCAGCGGCATAGCTGTTGGTCTATCGCGTGATGGCGGTTGCAGACGGCCGTCTGCGCCATTTGGGTAATCAAGGCCTGGGTGTAACGCAGCATCAAGTGCAGCATCTCGCCATGGCGGCCGAACTCGTCTTTCAGCCGCTGCGCTGCCAAGCGAAACGCCTGCCCGGCACTTTGCACCACCGCGCGGCTGGGCGTGCTTTCGCCACCCATAAACACCGACACGCCAATCAGCCCCTCATTGCCCACCACTGAAATTTCTGCCGAGGCGCCGTTCTCCATCACATACAACAGCGAAACGATGGCGTTGGTGGGGAAGTACACATTGCGCATGGCATCTCCCGACTCATACAACACTTCGCCCAGGGCCAAGGTCACCGGCTCCAAATGGGGGAAAAGGCGTTGCTGCACCTCATCGGGCAAAGCTGCCAGCAGATGGTTGCTATAGGGCGAGGGCGGTTGAGAAGAGCGTGTGGGCATGACGGCTACCTGGGAGAAAAGACGCAGGCGGCTGCCAACGCAATATGCGGCACCCACGCAGTGGGCGTTTGTTCGGCGCCTGTTTGGTACTTTGGTTCAGGTTTGTTTATACCGGCGATGGCGCTGTGCGGATGCACAACGCCAACTGCGCCGTGATTGACCTCAGTAGTGATACCACTTGAGCTCCAGGCTGACTTCATTTTGCGGCGCCGTCAGCTGGCTGAAGTCGCGCTTGGCCGAAAGCCGCAGGCCCAGATTGGTGGCGACCTCCCATTGCTGGTTAAGGCTCAAACTGCGCCGTACTTCACCGTTGCTAAAGTAATCGCCGCTGGCTTCCACGCTTAAATTGCCCAGCGGGTTATGCCAAAGCAGGCCGCTGTTGAAGCCGGCGGCCGGTGCAATAAACGCGGCAAAATCGCGGTTGTGTTCGATACGCACGGTGCCCAGGGCAAAGGCCAGGGTATCGTCATTCAGCGCCCAGGTGCCGCCCACGCCGCCATTGACATGGCTGACCAAACGCTCGTCGCCATCTTTGCCCAGTACCCGCGCAAGCCCGCTGGCGACTTGCCAAGACCACGGCTGCAGCAGCTCATTGCGTGGCGTGAGTGAACGGATATTGGCCAGGTCGAGGTTTTGCAGTTGCCAGTGATTGCCTTCGTATTGTCTGAGCTTGAGTTGCAGAATTTCGATCTGCGCGCCCAAGGGGAAGCCATACCCGTTGTCGTTAAGGTCGTGATAGGCCATGCGCAGGCCGTACTCGGCAAAGGCGCGGTCGTCACGGCTGCCGGCACCCACTTGCCAGGTACGCGATTGGTGGCCCTGTTCCGGTAAGCCTGGGCGTTCTACATCAAGGGGCGGTGGTGGATTGCGGTTGATGCTTTTCAGCAGGGCAAAGCTGCGTTGCGCGCTGGCCTGGTCGCGCTCGCCGCTGGTGGCGCGGTAACGCTGCAGGCGAAAGGCCGTGTCTTGGACCAACGCGCGGCGCTCGCTGGGCAACGTTAGAAAATCGGGGTTTTCCAGTTGCCCCTGGTCATCCGCCAGTTTTAACGCCCAGTGCTGTTCCTCGCGGCTAAGTGGTTTGGCTCGCGTCAGCAGCTCCCGTTCCCGTGAGGGGCGGTAGTCGATGCTCTTGACCAGGCCTGCGTCTTTAACCGCGCGTACGGTGTCGGTGGGGATGGCGGTGATGGGGAATTGCTCGGTCAGCGTCAGCCCAGGTCGGGCGATTTCCAGCAACTCCAGCAAGCGAAACGAGCAGTTTTCGTCGAAGAAGAAATAGTCGAAGCGGATTTGTTTGAGCTCCCATACATGCTCAACCATTCGCGCCGTTTCCGCCTGAGTCAGGTTTAGGCGGTATTCCCACAGGTCACGGTTTTCCAGGCTGCGGTATTCCGCCAGTTTTTCCCGGTAGGGCACCAGCGAGAACAGGCCGGGGTAGCCGCCGGCCAAACCTTTCCAGGCATATAGAATGCTGTTGTCCATGCCCTCGATATAGGCGCCGAAGTTGAGCGCGTAGCTGAGCAGGGCGGTGTTATCGCTATCGATATCGGCCTGGTCGATGCGCAGCAGGGTGTGGCCAAACATCGAGGACGGGCTATTCAGATAAGCGGCGGGGAAAATCAGCACGGCGCTGTCGGGCGCGATATCGCTAAACCATTCATTAAATTCAGCACACACCGGCGTTGGCAGGTCGTGGAGCTGCAACTGCTCGCGCAGCCAACGGGTGCGCGCCGGGTACACGCACTGGGCATGCTGGTCGCCGCTGTCGGGTGGGGCGTAGAGGGCTTTTAGCGTGGCGGCCAACTCGGCGTCGGGGTGGCTGGCGCCCTCTTTGGCGAGAAAGAATTTGCGGTCGTCGACATAGCTGCGCCAGCCGCCGAACTTGCCGGTTTCATAGTGGTTCAGGGCTATCCAGTACGGATCAACGGCCAGCGCCTGCACACGTTCTTGAGGGACCACGGGAGCGGCGTGTGCAACACCGCCAAGGCTTAAGGCCAGAGCGCATAAAGTCCGTTTCAAGAGAGTTGTTCTTCTTCTAAGGCGTGCTGGCAGCTTTGTCGTGACCCGCTTCAGTGTCAAGGCAACAACGCCTTGCCAGACAGAATCGGCCGGCGCCAGAATGGCCGCGAACGATGACTGCCCATCTGAACTAAGGATTTTCGATGCCTGATCCCGTTGCCAATGGCCTGCGCTTGGCGCCTGACGCGCTAACCCGTCCCTTCGATCCTAGTC
>NZ_JBBNAH010000753.1:0-1331 GCF_037994325.1 Pseudomonas sp. | reverse complement strand
CCCTGGATGACACGTTCTACGGCGGTTACTACGGCGAGCCGCGCAACGTGTTACTAACCACTAAATATCAGTTTTAAGGTTAAAAAAACGGCCCCATTTGGGGCCGTTTGTGCGGGTGTGTCTAACGCTGAAATGCGGCGTGTAATTCGGCCAATGTCGCAAAGTGATACGTCGGGTTTTGCGCAAGAATTTCTTCCTCGCTACCAAAGCCATAACCCACTGCCACACTCTCCAAACCATTGCTGCGCGCGCCGATCAGGTCGTGCTTACGGTCGCCGACCATCAGGGTTTGGCTGGGGTCCAGTTGCTCCTGTTCCAGCAGGTGGGCAATCAGTTCCACTTTGTTTGTGCGCGTGCCATCGAGCTCACTGCCGTAGATCACTTTGAAGTGCTTGGCGAAGTCGAAGTGGCGGGCGATTTCCTTGGCGAACACATGGGGCTTGGAGGTGGCGATATACAGCGTGCGGCCTTGGTTGTTCAGGCTGCTTAGCAATTCGCTGACGCCGTCGAATACCAAATTTTCGTACAGCCCGGTGACCTTAAAACGCTCGCGGTAAAAATTCACCGCCTGCCAGGCCTTGGCCTCGTCAAAGCCATAAAACTGGATAAACGCCTGCAACAACGGTGGACCGATAAAGTGCTCGAGCTTGGTCAGGTCCGGTTCATCGATACCGAGCTTAGCCAGGGCAAATTGAATGGAACGGGTAATGCCTTCACGGGGGTCAGTGAGGGTGCCGTCGAGGTCGAAGAGGATGGTTTGCTGGTGCATGACAAGGCGCAGCCCAAGAGTCAGGGGGCGCCATAATACCTCACGCCACTACTCGACCCGTCGACGGTATAGGGGGAGCGTTAAGCCTTCAACTGCGGCTCTAACGCCACCGCCAACCACTCCATAAACACCCGCACCCGCTGCGGCAAGTTGCGCCGGTGCGCGTACAGCAACGTGACGTTCATCGGTGCGGCAACAAACTCCGGCAGTATCTCCACCAGCTCACCGCGGGCCAGGCATTCACGCTTGCCGGCCACTGGCGCCTGGATAATGCCAAAGCCACTCAGGCAGGCGATGTTGTAGCAGTCGGTGTTATTCACCGTCATGGTGCCGGCCATGGGGATGCGCTGGGTTTGGCCGTCTTGCTGGTATTCGAAACCGCCCGAGCGCGAGCCAAGGGTGGACACGTAATGCACCAAGCGGTGATTGGCCAGGTCAGCCAAGGTTTTCGGCGTGCCGTACCGTTCAAGGTAAGCCGGGCTGGCGTAATTGGCCTGCCGTAGCGCACCCAAGCGGCGCGCCACCAAGGTGGCGTCGGGCAGCTCGCCGACCCGCAGTACAC
>NZ_JBBNAH010000752.1:0-7445 GCF_037994325.1 Pseudomonas sp. | reverse complement strand
TTCACTATTCACCAACGAGGCTGCGAATAGAAACGTTAGTGACGCTTATGCTTACGCTTGGTCCCACGACCTGTATCCAGTCGGTAACCATGGTGTTGATTGGCATGGGCCTCACAAGCATTGCTTCGAGATTGGAGAAGAAAAGGTAGATGAGCTAGCCAAGTTTCTCGATGACCTGAATCTCAAGGGTGAGACGATCACTTTTTATGAGCTGGAAGATCACTTTCGGATAAGTAGTGGCTGTGTTGCTCACAACTGGGAGCGAATGGATCTGGTGTTCTGCTGCCGCTACTTCTGTTTGCTGGAATGGTTTGGCGAGGATTTTTGGAAAGGCTTAGTAGGTCATTCCAATTGTCCTAGTGAATCGCATTCGGTACGGAGTGGCTTTGACGCTAATGAGGTATATTTTGAGTAGTTGATATTCAATCGGTCGCTTCGAATAAATACGTGCGCAGCGGCCTTGTTTTAAAAAAAGCATGCATAGCATAGTTGTTAATTTTTTGATTTGGAATGCTTGCAGTATGTGGCTTATTCATATGTCGTTCTACATCGAGTATTAGGGCGGAGTCTTCGATGAATTTAAAATTGGTAGACGTTTTCTGTGCTGTAGTACTAATTTTCATGGGAGTTATTTTTGGCAGAGCTCTAGTGGAAGATCAGTTTTTTGTGATTGGAAATATTCATGATTTGTTGGAGTCTTTTGCCGCAATAGCGACTATCGCAGCAGTGGGAGTTGCATATGTTGGAATAAACACTTGGCGCAGCCAAATTAGTGCAGCTACTGATCATGACTTAGCTAGAAGAGTGGCAATTTGTGTTAATAAATTGACGAATGAAGTTTTGTATTTGTGGGGGCAAGTGGGCTCTGCAGCAACAGAGGTGAGGAAAGCCCCGCCACCAACAGGGCTTAGAATGTATTCGCTTTTTCGGGACGGAATTCAAAATCGAGTGAGCGCAAGCGAATCCTTTCGTGCCGAAATAAAAACGCTACAATTTGAATGTCGTGCGTTATGGGGTGATGACTTTTCTTTTAAATTTGATGAGCTTATGCAGTTCGAATATCTATGTGTCCAGACTTGCCAGTCATTTATAAATTGGCAAGAGGACGGATTAGATAGTATTAGGCTATCTATTTATGCAAGGCTGGTTTTGAGTGGTGATAAATGGCTCGTGGATAAAGGATTGGACAAGCTGGAGTCTGTTAATAAGTACCTGAAAGAAATAACAGCTGATTTGGATTCTGCGTTAAAGGAAAAGATGTTGAGATGATTTTTTATCATTGTTTTATAGGGGGTTTTTGGCGGTATTTAAGCTTCCTGAAAGTTAGCTAATAATTGCGTAGCTACCTCAATTTTTCTGGCGTTTTCGTGAACAAGCAGTTTTCCTAATCCGTAGGTGGTGCCATAAGCCAGCGGGAATGTACCGTGACCAAAAGGGGACTGACCAAGAGGGGGGGCAGATTTATTTCTCAACTCTAAACCTCCGCTCCGTACCAGTCTTTTTTAAACAGACGCCATCCATTAGCACTCCCGGTATAAACAACCCACTTGTTCCGTCCGGCAAAAGCATTCATAGCCCTCTATCCACCCTCAACCGCCGCCCAGTTCAGGTAAGCCGCCAGCATATCGGCAAGACTGTCGACCAACTCCTCTTCGCTCAACGGCGGGTTCGGCACGCTCAGGTAGCGGATTAGGGTCATAAGCACGCTGTTTACCGATACAAACAGCACGGGGTAGGCGGCTTTGATGGGCAGCGTTTGCATATGGTCGAGCAGGTAGCGGCGGCAGGTTTCGAGTAGGTGTTTTTCCAGTTCGTCTACTACGTGGTGGGTTTGTAGTTGTTGCCAGTGGCGGGCGAGTTGCAGGTAGCGTTGGTCGCCGTGTTGCATAAATGCGAGTACCGCGCGCAGTAGCACTACTACGGCGCTGCGAATGTCGGATTTCAGTAGCTGTTGCAGGTGCGCGTCGATCAGGGTTTTTAGTTCGTTCAACATCTGGTTGAGCAGGGCGTCGAGTAGCCCGTTTTTGTCGGCGAAGTATTGGTACAGCGAGCCGATGCTTACGCCGGCTTCCGCGGCAACTTTGTTGGTGCTGAAGTTCGCCAAGCCTTCGCGGGCCACTACGCGGCCGCTGGCTTCTACCAATATTCCAACCATGTGCTGAGAGCGCTGCTGGCTTGGTTGCTTGCGCATGACACCTTCCTTTGCGAATTGAATGCGAGCTGAGGCTCGCATTAGAGTCCAGCTGGCCGATTCAAGACCAGAGGTCATCGCAATGCAAGCTCAGCCCGCCCTACAACATGAAGAATGGCCAGTGCCCTTGGCGCCGGATTCGCTGACCTGGCGCTATTTTGGCGACTTGCGCGGGCTGCTGTTGATTAGCCGCGTGGGCTTGCTGCAAAACCTGCATCCGGGTTTGGCAGCGGGGGTGGCGCAGCATTCGGACCTGTTTAATAACCCGTGGAACCGCTTGCTGCGCTCCATTCCACCGATTCTCGGCGTGGTGTATGACGATGCGGCCGGGCAGACCGGCCGGCGTGTGCGCGATTTTCACCGCCATGTGAAGGGTACCGATGGCAATGGCCGCAGCTATCACGCGCTGAGCCCGGAGCTTTTTTATTGGGCGCATGCGACGTTTTTTGAGGGCCAGATTGCGGCGCAAGCGTTGTTTGGTGAGCCGTTGGCGGAGGCGGACAAGGCGCGTCTGTATCAGGAGTCGATCCAGTGGTACGCCTTATATGGTTTGCCGATGACGCCTGTGCCAGCCGATTACGCGGCGTTCAAGGTGTACTGGGCGCATATGCTTGAGCAGGTGCTGGAGCCCACGGAGGTCGCGCGCTGGTACTTGGCGGGCAATAAGGCGTTGCCGGCGCCATACCCGTGGCTACGCGGGCCGTTGTGGTGGGTGCTGCGCCCGCTGTTTGATCGCGGCGCGCGCTGGCTGGCGATTGGCACGTTGCCGGCGGAACTGCGCGGCAAACTCGAGCTGAGCTGGACGGCGCGGGATCAAAGGCGCTTGGAACGACTGGCGTATTGCGTCAGAGGTCTATGGCGCGTATTGCCGTCCGGCTGGGGGTACTTTGCGCAAGCTCGGCGGGCGTTTAGGCGCGCGCGGTTAGCGGCAGAAGCGCGCCGTTAGACCGCGCTGAGCATTCTGGCAGCCAGCAGCACCCGCACGCGCAGACAAACTTTTGACCCGGCCTAAATCCGTCGCCAATTCCCACGTTACTTCTTGCAACGGTTGCCGATCGCGCGGGCGCGCTTTTGGTTGAGCCGATACCAATTCACGGAGTATCACCCCATGCAAGTCGCCACTGCCTCGCGTGCCATCGCTGCCGAAGAAGTGCTTTATCAGTTCGACGAGTCGCCGCTGTTGGAACGGCAAAAACGCCAAGAGTCGAATGCGCGCAGCTATCCACGGCGCATTCCGCTTGCGCTCAAGCGCGCTCGTGGCATCTATGTGGAAGACGTGGAAGGGCGGACCTTTATTGATTGCCTGGCCGGTGCCGGCACCTTGGCGTTGGGGCATAACCATCCGGTGGTGATTGATGCCATTCGCCAGGTACTCAGCGATGAATTGCCGCTGCATACCCTCGACCTCACCACCCCGGTGAAAGACCAATTTGTGCAAGACCTGTTCGCCGTGCTGCCTGAAGCCTTGGCCCGCGAGGCGAAAATCCAGTTTTGTGGCCCCACTGGCACCGATGCGGTGGAAGCGGCACTTAAGCTGGTACGCACGGCTACGGGGCGCAGTGGCATCTTGTCGTTCCAGGGCGGTTACCACGGCATGAGCCTGGGCGCACTAAATCTGATGGGCAATCACGGGCCGAAAAAGCCCTTGGGCGCCGTGCTGGGCAATAACGTGCAGTTTTTGCCGTACCCCTATGACTATCGTTGCCCGTTTGGCCTGGGCGGTGAGCAGGGCGTGCAGGTCAATCTGAATTACCTGGAAAACCTGCTTAACGACCCGGAAGGCGGCGTGCTGTTGCCGGCCGCAGTCATTGTTGAAGTGGTGCAAGGCGAGGGCGGTGTGGTGCCCGCTGATATCGCTTGGCTGCAGGGCCTGCGGCGCATCACGGAGCAGGCGGGTATTGCCCTGATCGTGGATGAAATTCAAAGCGGTTTTGCCCGCACCGGCAAGATGTTTGCCTTTGAACACGCCGGCATCGTGCCCGATGTGGTGGTGTTGTCCAAAGCCATTGGCGGCAGTTTGCCGTTGGCGGTGGTGGTGTATCGCGAGTGGCTGGATACCTGGGCGCCCGGTGCACATGCCGGTACTTTCCGTGGCAATCAGATGGCCATGGCCGCCGGTTCTGCCGTGCTGCGTTATTTGCGCGAGCACGATATCGCTGGCCACGCCACGGCCATGGGCGAACGCTTGGTTGGGCACTTGCGCACCCTGCAGCGTGACTACCCGCAGATGGGCGATATACGCGGGCGCGGCCTGATGCTGGGGGTGGAATTGGTCGACCCGCGCGGCGCTGTCGACAAGCTCGGCCATCCGCCAGCCTTTACCGCCTTGGCCGGGCGCGTGCAGGCCGAATGCTTGAAGCGTGGGCTGATTCTGGAACTCGGCGGCCGCCACGGCAGCGTCGTGCGTTTTCTGCCGCCGCTGATTATCAGCGCCGAGCAAGTGGATGAAGTCGCCAGCCGCTTCTCCCGCGCCTTTGCCGCCGCTGTGGATGCGCTGGCATGAGCGCGGTCGCCAGCCCGTTGCAACTGAGCATTCGGCCGCTGCTAAGCAATGGCGGTTCGCTGCCGTTACTGGTGCAGGCGCCGCAAGCAGGGATCGAATTGTTGCAGGTATTAGGCGAAATTCGCCCGCTGGTGGACGCGCATCTATTAAAGGCTGGTGGCATTCTGTTTCGTGGTTTTGAGGTGGGCGATGCCGAGCGCTTTCGCGCATTTGCCGCGGGCTTTGGGCATAACTTGCTCAACTACGAATTTGGCTCCACGCCGCGCAGCAACGTCACCCAGGGCGTGTACACCTCTACGGAATACCCGGCACACCAGCGTATTCCGCTGCACAACGAGCAGGCTTACACCCGCGAGTGGCCGATGAAAATCTGGTTCTACAGCATGATTGCTGCCGAAACCGGCGGCGAAACGCCGATTGCTGATAGCCGCGAGATTTTCCGCCGCATCGCCCCCGGCATTCATGAGCGCTTTAACCGCCATGGCCTGATGTACGTGCGCAACTTCGGCAATGGTTTGGATGTGCCCTGGGAGCAGGTGTTTAACAGCGACGACCCGGCGGTGGTGGAAGCGTACTGCGCGCGCCAAGGCATCAGCTGCGAATGGAAAGACGACGGCGAGCTGCGCACCCGGCAGATTTGCCAAGCCGTGGCGCGTCATCCGCAGACCGGCGAAGACGTGTGGTTTAACCAGGCGCACCTGTTCCATATCTCCAACCTGGCCGCCGATATTCGCGAAAACCTGTTGGACATCGTCGACGAAGAAGACCTGCCGCGAAACGTCTACTACGGCGACGGCAGCCCTATCGAAGACAGCCTGCTCGACGAAGTGCGCGGGGTTCTCGACGAATGCGCCATCAGCTTTGCCTGGCAAGCGGGTGATGTGCTGATGCTCGACAATATGCTCGCCGCCCATGCGCGTTCTACGTTTACCGGTAAGCGCAAAGTGGTTGTGGCGATGGCAGAAGGGCATGGCAGCGTTGCGTAGGGTGTGCGGGGCCGCGTTCGGTGTGCGCGCATGGCGTTTCCGCGGATATCGCTCGGTGCGCACAGCACACCCTACGGCGACGGGGTAGCGCTTTTGTAGGGTGCGCTATGCGCACCATGGCGTACACGCAAATGGTTTTTTGCGGTGCACATGACACACTGCGCTTGCCTAGACGATTTGGTTCTTAGCCTAAACGAATTAATTATTTAGGCCGCCCACGGCGGCGACATAGAGTAGCCATCCCGTCTAATCCGGCCCCGTGCCAAAGGGATTGCCATGTCTGAACAGCTCAAACCCGGCCTCGGAAAGCTGACGCCAACGCCCGCCGAAGCCGTTAGCCAACCGGTGAATTGGCAGTTGGGGCAGATCGTTAACGAGCTCCACGCCGTGCGTGCCGAATGGCGCAGCAGTAATGGCCGCGCCCGTGAACTGGGTGGCCGCGAGCTGCCGTCGCGCCAAGCCATGGCCACTATTCTTGATGGCCTGATCGGCGCGCTGTTTCCCATGCGCTTAGGGCCAAGCAACCTGCGCCAAGAAAGCGAAGATTTCTACGTCGGCCATACCCTCGACAATGCCTTGAACTGCCTGCTGATTCAGGTTCGCCTGGAGCTGGCCTACGCCGCCCGCCAACGCGGTGAAGAGCCGAGCAGCGAAGCCGATGCCGTGGCCATTGTTCGCGACTTTGCCAGCGCCTTACCGGCCATGCGCCGTTTGCTGGATACCGATGTGATCGCCGCTTACCACGGTGACCCAGCGGCGCGCAGTGTGGATGAAGTGCTGCTGTGCTACCCCGGCGTGTTGGCGGTGATTCACCATCGCTTGGCCCACCATCTGTACCGGGCTGGCTTGCCGTTGTTGGCGCGGATCAGTGCGGAACTGGCGCATTCCTCAACCGGTATCGACATTCACCCCGGCGCGCAGATTGGCCATAGCTTTTTTATCGACCATGGCACCGGTGTGGTCATCGGCGAAACCGCGATCATCGGCAACCATGTGCGCATTTACCAAGCCGTCACCTTGGGCGCGAAACGCTTTACCGCCGATGAAAGCGGCCAGCTGCACAAAGGCCAGCCACGCCATCCAATTGTGGAAGACGACGTGGTGATTTATGCCGGGGCGACCATTCTTGGCCGTATCACCTTGGGCAAGGGCTCGACCATTGGCGGCAATGTGTGGCTAACCCGCAGCGTGCCGGCGGGGAGCAATGTCAGCCAAGCCACCGCGCAAAGCCAACCGCCTGGGGTTGAGGGCGGGAAATAATTGCTGCTGGTTGGAGAGCAGCACCCCTGGGTCCCCGCCTGCGCGGGGACGACGGCGTTGTTTGATCATTCACCGTCATCCCCGCGCAGGCGGCGGTCCGACGATTCGGGAACCAGGTACACAGGGCGTGAAAGCGTCGCAACCCTGGAACCTAAATCCAGCGCATCAAAACGACCCCACAATCCTCCCGAGCATCTCCATCGCCCGCTCACTGGCTTCATCCCACGCATGCCCATGGTTTAGCCGCGCGCAGTTACCAAAGCGCCGCGTGGCGGAGAAGATCGGCCCCGGCGCCAGGCTGATGCCTTGCGCCAATGCCAGCTGAAACAGCTGCAACGAGTCGACTTGCTGGGGAAATTCAAACCACAAAAAGTAGCCGCCACTGGGCCGCGTTACCCGCGTTTCCGCTGGGAAGTGGCGGGCGGCGGAGGCGAGCATGGCGCCTTGTTGCATTTCCAGGGTGTGCCGTAGTTTGCGCAGGTGGCGGTCGTAGCCGCCGTGTTGC
>NZ_JBBNAH010000751.1:0-4856 GCF_037994325.1 Pseudomonas sp. | reverse complement strand
GGGTTAGGTTGTGCTTGGCGAGCATGCGCTCTTGGCGCTCAGGTTTGACCGCAGCGAGTTTGCGCCCAGTCAATTCGGCGAGGCGATTGAGGTCGAGCAATTGGCTTTGCGGGTAGAGCACCAGGAGGGCGCCGATGGCGTCGTCCAGCAAAACGGCTTGCACGCGTTGGGCGAGGGCCAGTTTCGGTTGCTCATAACAAACCTGATACGGAACGCCCAGTTTCTCTAGCAGCTGCAGAATAACCGCCGGCGGTTGCGCCGAGGTATCGGTGGCGAGGGCTACTTCCGTCATAAGCGTGCATCCGGTGCGTTAGGTTGGCCCGAGTATAACCAGCCAAGATTCTGACTGACCGGTCACCCGACAGGCGTTTGTGAGTTGTATCACACTTGTCCGTATTGTTGCCCATGACGCAGCCAGCGCTCTAGCAATGGGCTGACATGTTGGGGCCAACGTGCCAATAACTCTTGTGCCGCATCGCGTACGGCGGGCAGCAGATCGGCATCGCGCATCAGGTCGGCGACTTTAAATTGCAGCAGGCCGGTTTGCCTTGTGCCGAGCATTTCGCCAGGGCCGCGCAGTTCCAAGTCCTTTTCCGCAATCAAAAAACCGTCGCTGGTTTCGCGCATGATGCCCAGCCGCTCGCGGCCCAGTTGTGACAACGGCGGATGGTAGAGCAGCACGCAATGGCTGGCCGCGCTGCCCCGGCCGACGCGGCCGCGCAACTGGTGCAGTTGCGCCAGGCCCAGGCGCTCAGGGTTTTCGATAATCATCAGGCTGGAGTTGGGTACGTCAACGCCCACTTCAATCACCGTGGTCGCTACCAACAGCTGCAGCGCACCCTCTTTAAATTGCTGCATCACTGCAGCTTTTTCCGCCGGCTTCATGCGCCCATGAATCAGCCCGACATTTAGCCCGCCGAGGGCCGCCGACAGGTCTTCATAGGTGGTCTCGGCGGCCTGGCAGGTGAGCTCTTCGGACTCTTCAATCAGCGTGCACACCCAATAGGCCTGCCGCCCTTCATGGCACGCGGAACGCACCCGCTCGATCACTTCAAAGCGACGACTATCAGCGACCAACACGGTATTCACCGGGGTACGGCCAGGGGGCAGTTCGTCGAGGATCGAGGTGTCGAGGTCGGCATATGCACTCATGGCCAACGTGCGTGGAATCGGCGTGGCGGTCATGATCAGTTGGTGCGGGCACATGCGCCCGTCGACGCCTTTTTTGCGCAGGGCTAAACGCTGCTGCACGCCGAAGCGGTGTTGTTCGTCGATCACCACCAGGGCCAGGCGTTTGAACTGCACTTCGTCCTGGAACAGCGCGTGGGTGCCGACCACCATGGGCGCGCCAGCGGCAATCTGTTCCAGCGAGGCGGCGCGGGCTTTGCCTTTGAGCTTGCCGGCCAACCAGGCGACGTCGTAACCCAGCGGCGTCAGCCAGCGCTGGAAATTGATGAAGTGCTGCTCGGCAAGAATCTCCGTGGGCGCCATCAACGCCACTTGATAACCGGCTTCCAGCGCTTGTAATGCCGCCAGGGCGGCGACTACGGTTTTGCCCGCGCCTACATCGCCTTGCACCAGGCGCAGCATGGGTTCGCGTTGGCTGAGGTCGTAGGCGATTTCGGCGCCGACGCGCTGCTGTGCTCCGGTGGGGGCGAAGCCTAAGTTTTTCAGGAATTTGGCCGGCAGCTTTTTTGCCTGGGGCAGTTGCGGCGCCTCTTGCGCGCGCAGGCTTTCACGCAGACGTTGCAGTGACAGCTGATGGGTCAGCAGTTCTTCAAAGGCCAGGCGATGTTGGGCCCAGTGGCGGCCCTCGGCGAGCTCTTCAAGGTTGGCGTCGGCCGGTGGGCGGTGCAGGTAGCGGATGGCTTCGTCGAGCGGCCCGAGTTGATATTCCTCGGCCAGTTCGGCTGGCAACCAGTCCGGCAAGCTATGGGGACCAAGACGCGCCAGTGCCTGTTCGCTGAGTTGGCGTAGTCGCTGTTGGGTCAGGCCTTCGGTGGTCGGGTAGATCGGTGTCAGGGTTTGTTCGACGCCGGTGTCGCTTTCGGCGGTTAGGGCGCGGTATTCCGGATGGTAAATCTCCAGGCCGGAGGCACCGGGCCGGGCTTCGCCGTAGCAGCGCAATTGCGTGCCGCGCTTGAGGCCGTCTTTTTGCGCCTGGCTGAAATGGTAGAAGCGTAGGCTCAAGGTGCCGCTGCCGTCTTGCAGGCGCACCAGCAGGCTGCGGCGCTTGCCCATCAGCACATCGGCGCCGGCGACCACGCCTTCGACTACGGCGTCCTGGCCCGGGCGCAGGGCGCCGATGGGTACGACGCGGGTGCGGTCTTGGTAGCGCAGGGGCAGGTGAAAGAGCACGTCTTGCAGGTTTTCCAACCCCACGCGGGCGAGCTTTTCTTCCAGCGCGGCGCCCACGCCTTTCAGCGCGGTTACCGGCACCGCCGCCAACTCAGTCATGTGCGCGCCGCCTTAGGCAGTTTGCGACAGCGGACGAGCCACCGAGCACAGGCGAATCGAGTCGGCCAGTACGTCGATAGCCTTAGGACGCGGGAAGCTGGCGCGCCAGGCAATCGCCACCGTGCGGAACGGCACTGGCGGGGTCAGCGGGCGCACGTCGAATACACCGGGGGCATAGTGATGGCTGTCCACCGCCGAGAACGGCAGGATCGAGATGCCCATGCCGGAAGCAACCATATGGCGAATGGTTTCCAGCGAGCTGGATTCCACCGTGGTGTGCTTGGCGTGTTCGTCGCCGCCCTTGCGCAAGGTTGGGCAGGCTTCCAGCACTTGGTCGCGGAAGCAGTGGCCTTCACCGAGCAGCAGTAGGCTTTTGTCGTTAAGCAATTCGGCGTCGATGGTTTTCTTCGCGGTCCAGGCGTGGCCGGCTGGTAGCAATACGTAGAAGGGCTCGTCGTAGAGCACCTTGGTCAGTACGTCAGCTTCCTGGAACGGCAGGGCGATGATGATGGCGTCGAGCTCGCCATTGCGCAGTTTGTCGCGCAATACGTGGGTGAAGTTTTCTTCGATATACAGCGGCATCTGCGGTGCGACGCGGTGCAGTTGCGGAATCAGATGGGGGAACAGGTACGGGCCAACGGTGTAAATGGCGCCGACTTTCAGCGGCGCGGCCAGTTGGTTTTTCCCGGCCTGGGCCAGTTCGCGAATGCCCTGGGCTTGCTCGAGCACCTTCTGCGCCTGGGTGACGATGCCTTCACCGACCGGGGTCAGGCGCACGGCGCTTTTGCTGCGCTCGAAAATCAGCACGCCCAGTTCGTCTTCGAGTTTTTTAACACCAACCGAGAGGGTCGGTTGGCTGACATGGCAACGCTCGGCCGCACGCCCGAAATGCTGCTCTTGTGCCAGGGTGACGATGTAGCGCAGTTCGGTGAGGGTCATAGTGTTTTTCCATTGATTAGCGCTCAAGCATAGCGGTTGTATTCAATGGAACCAACCCGCGAACCCGGCTAAATGTGCTCGAATTTTCGCGCACGTCCGGGTCACGGGTCTTGATCTGACGTGCGCTGTTAGCGGCGATCCAGCGTGTAGTTGAACGGCGCGGTCACTTCTTTGCTGTTGCCGTTAAGGATTTCCTCTGGCGGCTTGGGCAGCGGTTGGGCGCGCTTGATCATGCTCAGGGTGGCGCGGTCCAACGCGGCATTGCCGGAAGAGCCTTCTAACGAAACGCTAAGTACCTTGCCATCGGCGTCCACAGTGAAGCGCACCCGCACGGTGCCTTCAGCGCCGCGACGGGATGCCTCGGCCGGGTAGCGTTTAAAACGGGCCAAGTGGGTGAGCAATTTGCTCTGCCAGGTGACCTGGGCCTGCGAAGGGGCACTGTTGACGCTCGGTTGCGGCGCCTGCGATGCGGCAGCCGGCGCCGGCGGCGCGGGTTCAGCGTCGGGCACGGTTTGCTCAACCGGCTTTTCTTCCGGTTTCGGTGGCTCGACCGGTTTTTCCTTCGGCTTGGGTTTTGGCTTGGGCTTGGGCTTTTCCAGCACGATCTTTGGCTTTGGTGCTTCCACCACTTCCGGAATCGGCTCAGGCTCAGGCGCGATCACCTGCGCTGGCGCGGGTGGTGGTGGCACCACTTCGGGCAGCGGTGGCAGCTCGATGATCATGGCCGGCGGCGGCAATTCCACCGCAACCGTTTCGGCATGCCAGTACAAGGCCCACAGGCCAATGCCTATATGCACGGCCAGCACCAACAGCCAACTGATCGTCCAACCAGAAGCTTTGCGCAGCGTAAGGGTCATTTCGGCCCGACCGCCTCAAGGCCAACCAGGCCCACTTTGAGGTAACCGGCAGCGCGCAGGCTGTTCATCGCTTCCATCAGGTCGGCATAGTCCACGCCCTTGTCGGCGCGGAAGAAGATCGTGGTGTCCTTCTTGCCTTTGGTCTGTTGGTCGAGCACCTGGCCGAGCTGATCCTTGGTGACCTGCTGATCGCCGATATAGAGGTTTTTGTCCTCTTTAACGGTCAGGTACACCGGTTTGTCCGGACGCGGTTGCGGTTCGGCGCTGGAGGCGGGCAGGTCGACTTTGATGTCCACTGTGGCCAGGGGGGCTGCGACCATAAAGATGATCAGCAGCACCAGCATGACGTCGATAAAAGGCGTTACGTTGATCTCGTGGGATTCAACCAGATCATCGCCGCCGTCGTTCAGGTGCAGGCCCATGTCAGCTCACTTTTACCGCGTGTGGCTGGCTGCGTTCAGCCGGCAAGTGGTCAAGGTCGCGGCTAACCAACAGCAGCACCTGGGCCGAAGCGTCCGCCACCTGGGCTTTGTAGCCAGTGATGGAGCGGGCGAAGACGTTGTAGATCACTACCGCCGGGATCGCTGCAACCAGGCCCATGGC
>NZ_JBBNAH010000750.1:0-1705 GCF_037994325.1 Pseudomonas sp. | reverse complement strand
CTTGATCTGCCTAGCATCTTGATTTTTTCCATCATCATTCATGTGATGTTGGCGTTTCTGCTCGGCGTGTTCTGGCGGTCGTCGCGCCACAGCATTGGCTTTGGCTGGTGGGTGAGCAACGAGGTACTGCTCACCCTTGGCAGTTCTCTACTGATTTTCTACGCACTTTTTCCCCATCCTCTGGCACTGATCGTTGCCAACATCAGTTTTCTGGCCGCCATGCCACTCATAGAGGCCGGGCTGCGTGCCTGGTTTGGTGAGCGTTTGCTAACGGGTATGTGGCTGCGCTGGACCGTCGCCAGCTTGACCTATGCGGCGCTGCTGCTCACGTGGCTGGCCGACACCGGCTTTGCCACCCGCGCCATCGTTTTCTCCACCGGCACAACCCTGCAAGTGCTGTTGTTCAGCGCCTACTTGCTGAAAATACGCAAGCTGGCGCCACGCCTTCCTATCCGCGTCATGCTCTGCAGTGCACTACTGGTCTTGCTGGTGACGGTCTATCGGTTGGTGAAAACACTGCCGACAATGGGCGTCGACTTGCCGCCAGACCGTGGCTTACTCGCCGTGCTGTTTATGGCCACGGTGATGCGCATCTGCGCGATGTTACTGCTGCTGCATGGCCGGGTTGAAAGCGGCTTCAACCGCGCCAAGGCGCAATTGGAGCAGCGCGCCAACGTCGACTCACTCACCGACCTGTACTCGCGCGCGCACTTCGAAGCCTCCTGCAAAGAGCTTATTGAGCTCGCCCACACCGTTCGCACGCCGGTGTGTTTGATGGTCTGCGACATGGACGACTTCAAAGGCATCAACGACAGACTCGGCCACCCCGAAGGCGACGCCATACTGCAACGTTTCGCCAGCATGGTGAAACAGACCATCCGCAAAGGCGATATCGCCGGACGCTTGGGCGGGGATGAATTTGCCGTGTTGTTTTACGGCTGCGAACTGGCCGTTGCCCAGGAAGTTGTGGAACGCTTACGGCGCAATACCGCCCAGGTTATAGCCGCTGACGGGCGCAGTATCAGCATCAGTGCCGGGCTAGTGCGCGTGGAGGAAGGCAGCTGTTTTGAAGACGCCTATGTACTGGCCGACCAAGCCCTGTACGCGGCCAAAGCCAATGGCCGCAATACCATAGTGGTGCGGCCTGGCATTGAGCAAAAACGGCCAGTGCAATCGCTGGGGTTAGCAACCTAGCCACTACCTCTGCCTAAAGCTCCTCCCCCCGCAGCTGTACGCTCATCTCATCGCAACTGTGCGACCAGTCAGTTAGCCACGCCGGCATCGCCGGTGACTGCTCAGGCAAACCCAAGTGCCGAGCGAATTCCCCGGGCGAAACATTGCCTTTGGGCGAGCGAAACAACCCGCGCATTATCACCACCCCAAGCACGCGCCCATCCTTAATAAAACGGTGCTCCATAAAGCTCCACTTCTGGTCCCAGCCCAGCATGCGCGTGTGGATTTCAAAGGTTTCAAACAGCCTTAGCTCCCGGCGAAATTTGCCCCAGGTATCGCCAACAATCGGCACAGCTTTGTGCCGCAGCGCTACGCGAAAAGCCCCGCTACGCAACACGTAATCCATGCGGCCAATATCGGCCAGGGTGAAGTAACGGCCGTTAGTGACATGGCGGTTCAGGTCCAGATCCAGCGGCCATACGCGCATGCGCACCACGGTGGTCGCCAACGGCGCTACAGGTTTGCGCCACGG
>NZ_JBBNAH010000749.1:0-6141 GCF_037994325.1 Pseudomonas sp. | reverse complement strand
GTTAAATAAAATCGCCTCTTTTCTCCATTGCGCTGACAATGCCGCCGGAATTATATTACGCCCCCCCTCCCAACACGGACACTTATGAAAAAAATCTCGCTAGCTCTAGTTTTACTCACGCTGTCCGGCTGCATAAATATTGCTATTAGCCCTGAGGTTAACGGCCGAGTTACAGACTCGGAGGGCAATCCGCTTGTGGCTACGGTTCAACTTCAGAATGACCAACTGCAAAATAAGTTAGAGACGACTACGACAAGCCCAGACGGTTCTTTTTCTGTGGGCGCGATTCGTGTATGGACGCCAGTCCCTTTCTTGTCTATCGCAATCCTCAACACACTCACCGTAACCTCGCCCGGGTTCAGGCCAATAAAGCTTCAATACGAAGGTTATGACGAGGTTTCTACCGATGTGATCTTGGAGAAGGCCGAGTAGAGCCCAAGCAATGGCCCGCACAGCGCGTTAACGCCAAACCTTTACACACGCAAACAACTCATCACCCACCTCCCCGCCCACTCCACCGTTTTTCATGGTTAGAAAGGAGGCCGCTCAGACTTACTTTCCTAAACGCCCCATGCACCCACCGTAACTAACCCAGCAAGCCCAACCAAACAAACCACCCCCACCCCATAGCTCACTGTGCGCCACGGTTGAACGCTCGCCAGATAGGCCAACGTATGCACCACCCTGGCGGCGGTAAACACGCCACACAGCCAAACCGTTGCGGTAGCAGGTGCCTGCACAACAATGGCTAGCCCCGCTAGCGCTATAAACACCGGAATATTTTCCAGGTCGTTCAGCCAAACTTTGGCGCCACGCGCCACCTCTGGTAGCTCTGTGGCATTGGCGGCGCGGTTGAAGACGGCGGCGTCTTCCGGGTTGGTAAAGGCGGCCAGGCGCATGCGGAAGTAGCCTTGGTAGCAAGACACGGCAACCATTTTGAAGAACAGCACCACCACGCAGGTGGCACACACGGATAAGGCGGTGTTCATGCCCGCCGTTCCCGCAGTTGTTTTATCACCAGATACAGCAGCGGGCCGATTGATACGAAGACCAGTGTGAGCAGTACGTAGGGCAGCACGCTGGCCGGTGATTGGCCTCGGGCGCGGGTGTCGTTGACCATCCAGATACAGGCCAGGGTGGCCATCAGGTATAGGTCGATGAGCACTTGGGCGGTGTCGGGGCGGCTCAGCAGTTCCAGCCCCAAGGCGAGCAGCGACTGCTCTGCGGTGAGCAGCGTCCAGCCGGTGTACAGGGCAAATAACAGTAATGCGGCCAGTGGTAGAAAGAGGGTTCTCATGGCGTTCTCCTGGGTACGGTTCCAGGGCACATTTAGTGATAGGGTGCTTCGCCGCTCAATGACCTCACAGGTCATGGACGTTTCTCGCACGGATAGCCAAGGTAGACGCATGAGTAGCCGTCACTTCCATCGCACCCCGCCCGCCAACTGCCTGGCGGCGGGCGCTCATTTGCGCAGGCTGCGCCAGCAGGCCGGTTTAAGCCAGTTGGCGTTGTCGCTGCTTACCGGCATTTCCCAGCGCCACCTCAGCTGTATCGAAACCGGCCGCGCGAAAGCCAGCACCAGCACCCTGCATGCGCTGCTGTCGGCTCTCGACACGCCGCTGGAATACAGCAACGAGGTGTTCCTCGCGGCCGGTTATGCGCCGCGCTACGCGGCCTCGCCGTTGCAAGCGCCGGAATTGGCGATGGTGGATGACGCCATTAACCATATCTTGCAGGCGAACAATCCCGCGCCCGCCATCGTGATTGCCAGTAACTGGGATATCACTGCGGCCAACGTCAGCGCCGGTTTGTTGTTTGCGATGGTCGGTGTGCACGCCGGCGTTGAGCTGGGGCTTAACTTGCTGACTACGCTGCTGTGCCCGGGCGGCTTGGGCGACCACCTGGTTAATGCCGACGAGATTCGCGCAGTCGCTTGGCAACGTGCCTCCCGAGAGGCCGCCAGCCACGCGTCGCTCGCTGAGTTGCTGCGTGATTTGCCAAGACCCGCTGGGTTGCCCGATAACGCCGCGCTGGCGCCGGTGGTGTTGACCCGGCTGAACACCCTGCAAGGGCAGGCGTTGACGTTTCTTTCCACGTTCACCACGTTTGGGATGCCGCTGGACATAACCGTGGCATCGCTGCGAATTGAGCACCTGATACCCGCCGATGCGCAGACCTGGCAGGTGATGAAAGTGGCGTATGAACGGGCAACTGAGGTTTCGACTTAGCAGGCGCGAAGTCAGTCGCTACACAGGCGTTTATGGACAGGTCACCGGTGTTCGAGACTGGTGCTTGGTCCACAGAAGACGACCGTTAATTCTTCCCTCAGACCATGACTCGGTAACAGACGCGCACGTGCCGTTTAGGTTTTCAACAAACGTCCGTGGATAACCTTCAGGCGCCTCGCCTCCCAAACGCATCCAGTTGGGATCGGTCGAGGTCACTGATTGGTAAGGCATACAGGCGGCCAGTGTGAGCAGCACAAGCGGTAAAAGCAGCTTTTTCATGTAAAGCCCAAGCAGTTGGAAGGTGTGTGGCCGCGTTTGCATATGGGGCGGCCTATCAGGGCCGATCGATGCGCGGGTGAAAGAAAGCAAAGCATCAACACGGGTGGTTGCCCCTCACCGCTTCAAACCTTCACACACGCAAACAACGCATTGCCCAACTCGCCATCCCACGCCAGCAATTTCTCGTAGTCATGGGCCAGCACATGCACGTCAAACCACGGTTCCAGCAAGGCGGTGAGTTCGGCAAAGCTCACGGCCACCATGGGGTGTTCGTCGTGCCATATCTGTTTTTCGCCCTCGGCCGTGGTCTTTTCAATGCGCAGTTTTAGCGCTTGGTGCTCGCCCTGCCCTGGGTAGCTCCAGGCGGAGCTAAAGCCGAATACCCCATCCTCATGGGTGGCGGTGTGGGCGACGAAGGCTTCGTTGGCGATTTTGTTTTTGTCGACGGCGTTAAAGCAGAACACGCCGCCGACGGCTAGGGCGCTGTGCACGCTGGCGATGCAGGCTTTTAGGCGGTCGAGGGTGGCGCTGTAGTGCAGGGAGTAGAGAAAGCAGGTGATAAGGTCCAGCGGTTGGCCGTGGGTGAAGCTGCACATGTCTTGCTTGGCGAAGTGGGCTTCGGGGCAACGCAGGGCCGCGCGGTCGAGCATGGGTTGGTTGATGTCCAGGCCCGCGCTTTGGTAGCCGGCGTCGATAAAGTGGCGCACGTGCGGGCCGGTGCCGCAGGCGAGGTCAAGGTGGCGTTTGCCGGCGTTGCCGAAGAGTTGGTGCAGGCGCTGCGCGCTGTGGCTTTGTGCGCCGTAGGCGATGTCGGCGCACATCAGGTCGTAGTAGCCGGACAGGTCGGTGTAGAGGGCGTTGCCGGGCATGGGTGACCTGTGGCGGTTAGCGGCGAATTAGGGGGCGCGGATGATAGCCCAGGGCGGCGGTAGGCCGGGAAAATTCCGGCCTGTGGCATGGCAGTTGCGCTTTTAGCAGGGCGACAAGTCCTGTTCAGGGCTGTGCGCCAGTCGGCTTGTGCCATGCCGGGCTAGCGCGTTTAATCGCGCCACTAATTACCCGCCTTTTTTGAATGGATTCGCCATGGCCTTTTCGCCCCGCCGCTGTGCCCTGCTCGCTTTACTCAGCTGCCCGTTACCGCTGGCGGCAAGCCAGGCCGCCGACTTACCCGCCGATGTAACGGCCTTCATCACCCAGCGGGAAACCTGCGAACACTTTCTTGGCGAAGAACCCTACGATGCCGCTCGCGCCGCCGAGCTGGCCGACGCGGCGGAGAAATACTGCACCACGCTGAACACGCAATGGGCGCAGTTGCGGGCGCGCTATAAAGACGACAAGGCGGCGCTGGCGGCGTTGGGTGAAGAGTCGCCGCTGTCGCAGTGAGCCGGCGAAAACCAGTGGCAGCCCCTAGTGTTCAGCTTTGCTCGGGGCAGCGCCTTCGGCTGCTGTTTTAACGGCCGCCGTTTTACTCAAGCCCTTCGCCACATCCGCCGTAGAGAGAGCCTGTATGGATATGCGTTTTCTCACCCTTCTGGACTACCAGAGCGTGCACCTTTACAAGTTCATCACCCTCACCTGCTTTGTGCTGATGACGGTGATGGCAGCGCTTGGCGCAACCACCATGACCCGCGGCGATATGGTCTTTCTTGTGCCCCTGCTACTGCTGCTATGGGGGCGCTTCGCCGTGGAATACAGGCGCCTGCGAAAATGCGCGATGGCCTTTGTGCATAACGATGAATTGGTACTCACCCAAGGCCACTCGCACCGGCAGATTCCGTTAGCGAGCATTACTGCGGTGAAGTCCCAGTACAGCCTGCTTATCGCCCGACGTTATCGGTCGTGGACCGAGCACGTGGCGTTTTTGCAGGTGACGCTGAATACCGGCGAGCGGGTTTATACCTTGGTGGAAAGTGCCGTGCTGGAAGTGCCGCCGGGCAAGGAAACGTTGGCGGGGGTGCAGGCGGCGGTATTGGCGGCTAAGGGTAAACGGCTGGCGCAGAACGTGCCGTTGTAGGAAGCACTCCACTGCAAGCAACTCAATCAGTCCCCTCTCCCGCTTGCGGGAGAGGGCTAGGGTGAGGGGCTTTTGCGGCTGAAATCTGCGGAGCCCGGCCCCTCTCCCCTAGCCGGCCGCCCACCAGCCGCTCAAAGCACTTCACTGCAAGCAACTCGATCAGTCCCCTCTCCCGCTTGCGGGAGAGGGTTAGGGTGAGGGGCTTTTGCGGCTGAGATCTGCGGCGCCTGCTCCCTATCCCCCCGCCCCTAGCCGGCCGCCCGCCAGCCGCTCGAAGCGCTCCACTGCAAGCAATTCAGTCAGTCCCTAGAGGAGCCAGAACGCGGACTTTTCAATTACCGCGGTAGGTGGAGAAGCCGTAGGGGCTGAGCAGCAAGGGGATGTGGTAGTGGGCCACGGCGCCATCCACGGCGAAGATTACGGGCACTTCGGGGAAGAAGGTTGGCGCGTTGTGGGCGCGGAACCAGTCGCCAGTTTTAAAGGTGACGCGGTAGGTGCCTTTTTCCAGGGTTTTGTTTTCTGGGTACAGGGCCGGAATGCGCCCTTGTGCGTTGGTGGTGCCGCTGTTGAGCAGGGTCCAGCTGTTGCCGGTTTGTTGTTCAAGGGTGACGCGTACGTCGGCCGAGGGCAGGCCGTCTTGCAGGTTGAGTACGTGCACACTCAGGGGATTGTCAGCGGCCAGGGTCAGGCTGGATACGGCGCTCAGGGCGATGCCGGCGAGTAGGGTTTTAAGGCGTGTCATGGTGGGGCTCCGGTTAGTTTTTTGTGGGTAACAGTTGGTTGATGGCCTGTTGCGCGCAGCCTTCGTCGTTGCTGCTGCCGCCAGCACCGGCAACGCCGATGGCGCCGA
The DNA here is from genome assembly GCF_037994325.1 of Pseudomonas sp. Taxonomy (GTDB): domain Bacteria; phylum Pseudomonadota; class Gammaproteobacteria; order Pseudomonadales; family Pseudomonadaceae; genus Aquipseudomonas. The sequence continues at coordinate 770 of NZ_JBBNAH010000749.1, read as the reverse complement.
TGACTTGGCCGTCGACACGCAGGGGCAAACCGCCGCCCAACAGCAGCAGTTCGTTAACGGTGGTGAGGTTGGCGGCGTCGGGGTTGTTGCGGGCGCGTTCGGCGAGGGTGCCGGTGGCGGTTTTGGTCGACAGCGCGGTGAAGGCTTTGCGTTGCGCAGCAGCGGTGTTGTGCGGGCCAACGTTGTCGTCGCGTTGCAGTGCCACCAGGTTGCCGCCACGGTCGACCACTGCGGCCACGGCGGTCAGGCCTTTGGCGTGGCAGGCAGCCAGGGTGGCGTCAAGCAGTTGGTTGGCCAGGGGCAAGGTGACGTCGGCACGCTGGGCGACGTTTGCCGCGGCCAGGGCATGGGCACTCAACGTCAGGGCCAGCAGGGTGAGTGGGATGGTTCGGCTTAGCACGGCGTTCTCCATAGGTGGCAAGTGGCGGCCATGCTGCGCGCCCCTGCCCTACCAGCCGATTGCCGCTGGATTACAGATTTGTAATGGGCGAACCGAGGAGAAACGCCTAGCCTAGTGCGCACGTTGTGGAGGACCAGATGCGCATCCTGCTTGTGGAAGACGAAGTAAAAACCGCCGATTACTTGCGCAAGGGCCTGAGTGAGTCGGGCTATCTGGTGGAGGTGGCACACGATGGGTTGGACGGCCAGCACCTGGCGCAGGAGCAGGCGTTTGATTTGATCATTCTCGATGTGCAGTTGCCGGGCATCGATGGCTGGCAGCTGCTGCAAATCATCCGCTGCAAGCAGCAAACCCCGGTGCTGTTTTTAAC
>NZ_JBBNAH010000748.1:0-4162 GCF_037994325.1 Pseudomonas sp. | reverse complement strand
ATCCCATCCGCCAAGGCTGCAGACTCTCTGTTGCTCGACATCGACAACGCCGGCAAACGCCTGGTCGCTGTGGGTGACCGTGGCCACATTGTGTATTCCGACGACGAAGGCAAAACCTGGACTCAGGCCAAAGTGCCTACCCGGATGATGCTCACGGCCCTGGCTTTTGGCGATGACAAGCACGGCTGGGCGGTTGGCCACGATGCACTGATCCTCGCTACCGAAGACGGTGGCGCCACCTGGACGCAACAGTTCAGCGACCAGGAACGGGAGGAGGGTGCACCTTTCCTCGATGTCTGGTTTAAAGATGATTCCACCGGTTTTGCCGTAGGTGCCTATGGCGCGCTGTTCGCCACCACCGACGGCGGCAAAAACTGGGAAGATGCCGGTGACCGCCTGGATAACCCCGACGGCTACCACCTCAATGCCATCACCGAAGTCAAAGGCTCTGGCCTGTTTGTCGTGGGTGAAATGGGCAGCATGTTCAGAAGCTCCGACGACGGCGAAACCTGGGAAACCCTCAAGGGCCCTTACGAGGGGTCGTTGTTTGGCGTGCTCGGTACTGCTGAGCCAGGCACCGTTTTGGCCTATGGCCTGCGCGGCAACCTGTTCCGCTCCACCGACTTCGGCACTACCTGGACGCCAATCAAGGTCAAGTCCACTCGCGGCAAACTCGACTTTGGCCTGTCCGGTGGCGCACTGCTTAAAGATGGCTCGATTGTCATCGTTGGGCACGGCGGCAGCGTACTTAAAAGCACCGATAACGGCCTGACCTTCACCCTGATCAACCGCCCGGATCGCCTGTCGTTATCCAGCGCTACTGCGGACGACAAAGGCAACTTGGTACTGGTCGGGCAAGGTGGCGTCCATGTCACTTCGCCCACCGGCGAAGACGCTAGCCCAAAACAATAAGCCGTGGCTTTGAGGTATGAGTACGATGAGTAACCATCATCAGGATAAGGCGACCTTTCTCGAGCGCCTGATCTTCAACAACCGGCCGACAGTGATCCTTATCTGCCTGCTGGTCAGCGTGTTCCTGTTCTATCAAGCGTTGCAGGTGCGGCCTTCCACCAGCTTCGAAAAAATGATTCCGCTGCAGCATCCCTTTATTCAAAAGATGCTGGAGCACCGCAACGATCTGGCTAACTTGGGCAACACCGTGCGTATTTCGGTGGAAGCTAAAGACGGCGATATCTTCAGCAAGGAATACATGGAAACCCTGCGTCAGGTGAACGACGAGGTGTTCTATATTCCTGGCGTCGACCGTTCCGGTCTGAAGTCGCTGTGGAGCCCGAGCGTACGCTGGACCGAAGTAACCGAAGAAGGGTTTGCCGGCGGTGAAGTGATTCCGCAAACCTACGACGGCTCCGCGGATAGCCTCGACGAGTTGCGTAACAACGTACTCAAGTCGGGCCAGATCGGTCGCTTGGTGGCGAACAACTTTAAGTCGAGCATTGTCGATGTGCCCTTGCTTGAGTCCTACCCGGACCCGAAAGACCAAGGCACCTTGCTCAAGCTCGACTACCGCCAGTTCTCCCATGAACTGGAAGAGAAGATCCGCGACAAGTACGAAGCGCAAAACCCTAATGTGGAAATTCACATCGTTGGTTTCGCCAAGAAAGTCGGTGACCTGATTGATGGTCTGGTGATGGTGGTGCTGTTCTTCGCCATCGCGTTCCTGATCACCCTGGTGTTGCTGATCTGGTTCACCCGTTGCATCCGCAGCACCATCGCCGTACTGGTTACCACGCTGGTGGCGGTGATCTGGCAACTGGGCCTGATGCACACCGTGGGCTTTGGTTTGGACCCGTACTCGATGCTGGTGCCGTTCCTGATTTTCGCCATTGGTATTTCCCATGGCGTACAAAAAATCAACGGTATTGCCCTGCAATCGAGTGAAGCGGACAACTCCCTGACTGCTGCACGCCTGACCTTCCGCCAACTGTTCTTGCCGGGCGCTATCGCCATTCTGGCCGACGCCGTGGGCTTTATTACCCTGCTGATTATCGACATCGGCGTAATCCGCGAGCTGGCCATTGGCGCGTCCATTGGTGTGGGCGTGATCGTGTTTACCAACCTGATCTTGCTGCCGGTTGCCATCTCCTACGTCGGCATCAGTAAAAAGGCCATCGAACGCAGCAAAAAAGACGCCGTGCGGGAACATCCGTTCTGGCGCCTGCTGTCGAACTTCGCTCACCCGGTTGTGGCACCGATCTCAGTGGTTATCGCCTTGGCAGCCTTTGGTGGCGGCCTGTGGTACGGCCATGGCTTGAAGATTGGTGACCTTGACCAAGGTGCGCCAGAGCTGCGTCCGGAGTCGCGCTACAACCAGGACAACGCCTTTATCATCAACAACTACTCGACCAGTTCCGACGTATTGGTGGTGATGGTCAAGTCCAAGCCCGAAGGCTGCTCGATCCATGAAACCATGCAGCCGATCGATGAGCTGATGTGGACCATGAACAACACTGCTGGCGTGCAATCGGCCATCTCCCTGGTCACTGTGTCCAAGCAGATGATCAAGGGCATGAACGAGGGCAACCTGAAGTGGGAAACCCTGTCGCGTAACAAGGACGTACTGAACAACTCCATCGCCCGTGCTGATGGCCTGTTCAACAGCGACTGCTCCTTGGCCCCGGTGCTGGTGTTCCTTAACGATCACAAAGCCGAAACCTTGGACCGCGCGGTTAACGCCGTAAAAGCCTTCGCCAAGGAACACGACACTGCCGACCTGCAATTCCTGCTGGCCGCTGGTAACGCCGGTATCGAAGCGGCAACCAACGAAGTGATCAAGGAAACCGAGCTCACCATTCTGATCCTGGTGTACATCTGCGTTGCCACCATGTGCATGATCACCTTCCGCTCGTTGGCAGCCACCCTGTGTATCGTGCTGCCGCTGATCCTCACCTCGGTGCTGGGTAACGCGCTGATGACCTTCCTGGGCATTGGCGTGAAGGTAGCCACGCTGCCGGTGATCGCCTTGGGTGTGGGTATTGGGGTCGACTACGGCATCTATATCTACAGCCGTCTGGAAAGCTTCCTGCGTGCCGGTATGCCGCTGCAAGAAGCCTACTACCAGACCCTGAAATCCACCGGTAAAGCCGTACTGTTTACCGGCCTGTGCCTGGCCATTGGCGTGTGCACCTGGATTTTCTCGGCGATCAAGTTCCAGGCCGACATGGGTCTGATGCTGACCTTTATGCTGCTGTGGAACATGTTCGGCGCCCTGTGGCTGTTGCCAGCACTGGCGCGTTTCCTGATCAAACCGGAGAAGTTGGCCGGCAAGAAAGGCGGTTCACTGCTGGCTCACTAAGCAGCAAGCGCCATAAAAAAAACCGCAGCCCAGGCTGCGGTTTTTGTTTTTGTAGGGTGTGCTGCGCGCACCTGGCGATCTCCCGGCAACCGCAATGGTGCGCGCAGCACAGCCTACAAAAGCGGGCTGTGGCTTTTCATCCACTCATCGATCATCTCGCCCAGCCGCGCCCCGGAAAAACTATCGAAATGCCCGCCATGTACCGTGCGCACGGGCAGTTGGCGCAAGCGCTCCAAGCTGGCGGCGTACTGCTCAAGGTCCGAGTGGTAGGCGTCTTCAATCAGTGGGCCGTCGTAGATGATGTCGCCGCTAAACAGGGTTGCGGTTCTGGCTTCCCACAGGCTGATGCCGCCCGGTGAATGGCCGGGCGTGTGCAGCACTTGCAGCACGCGGTTGCCTAAGTCGAGCACATCGCCGTCTTCGACAAAGCCGGTGGCCGGTGCCGCTTTGACTCGGTACTCGGCGTAGCACAGCGGGCAGTCGGGGTGCGCTTCAAACATATCGTCACCGACAAAGGCCGTGCTCAACGTGTTAGCCCCATCGGGGTGGGCGAGGATATCGGCTTCAGCCGGGTGTACCAGACGTTCGCTGAATTCGTGGTGGCCGGCGATATGGTCGAAATGGCAGTGGCTGGCCACCGCCATTAACGGCTTTTCGGTAAGCCACGGTAGCTGCTCGCGCAGGCTGACCAGACCGGAGCCGCTGTCCAGCAGCACGTCTTTGTCGCGGCCTTGAATGTGCCAGAGGTTGCAGCGGTAGAACGGGCGGATGTAGGGCTCGTGGATCAGGCTGATGCCGTCGTAGCAGTGCTTGACCTCAAACCACTTGTCGCGGGTGACGATGTTCATC
>NZ_JBBNAH010000747.1:0-28529 GCF_037994325.1 Pseudomonas sp. | reverse complement strand
ACCCTATAGCGTGCAGGCGCAAGGAATTAAGACGTGGCTAGTAAAAAATGGCATTGATTTGGCTAGCCGTTGGTATCTGAGTAAAAGCGGAATAACGGATGCCGGCTACATTCATCTTGAGACGCTTTCTAAAGTAAAACGTCCAGCGATAACCCAGGAACAGATAAGGACGTGGAGGGATATGCCACAAGAGGAAAAAAATAAAGTAGGCGGTTGGTTGGGCTGGGCTTGGCGTGAAAATATATCGTTGCCTAGCGCGAGAAGAATGTTGAAGCGTGATGGGCTTTCAAATCGAGGTGAGAGACGGCTCGGTGATTTGTCAGAGCAAGGTAGCCGCATCACCCCGGAACAGGCGGCAATGTGGAGGTCGATGCCCCTAAAACAGAAGAAAGAAGCGGGAGGATGGAAAAGCTGGGCCCAGCAATTAGGGATTTCCACGGTTAGTGCTAGTAACGTGATAACTGATGAAGGATTAACCCCTGCCGGTCGAGCACTAGTGAAGAACCCGGCCTTGCAACATAAGCATCCTGAACTGGCGGGGGACGAACCACAGAACGAGCCGCCGATACTAGTAGGGCAACTGCCGATAGAGGCAGAGCACGCACTTACTGACAAGCAAGATGACACCATTACCGCCGCACAAGCTGCAGCGTGGAACTGGATGCCTTCACAATTGAAGATGCAGGTGGGCGGCTGGAGAAAGTGGGCCCAGCAATTAGGCATTTCCGTAAAGAGCGCCCGCAGGGTGCTAAATGACAACGGGCTAACCCCTCGCGGGCAAGCGTTGATACGAAGTCAGGGCCTGGACACAACGGCCCCGAAACTGGCTCCGATTCGGTTAACGAAACTGGCCCCCAAACGGGCTCCGGCAAGCGCGGTTATTCCCGTTGCTGTAATGCCGGGTGTGATTGTTCTAAAAGAAGAAGTGTTGGGCCGGCTCCCCAGCATAAGTCCGGCGGTCGAGACGGGCACCTCAATTACTCTCGACCCAGCCAGTATGCGGCCGCCAATAGTTTTAAAACAGAATGAGCCTGATGTGCCGCAAGATGTGGATGCTCGGCAAGCAGTTTCCGACGCCACTAAACTGCGCAACGAAGTACCTGTGGCCGCTAAACACCCCCTATTAAAAGGACTCCTACACAGACAATCGAAAACTTCAATTGAAACACTCGTGCAACCAAAACTAATTGAAGAGCGTGCAGAGGCAGGCAACTTGCGTTCAACAGCCAGCGCAGAGGTGAGTCCGAAGATTACTGATATATTTAATATACTAAATAGTAAGCAGGGAACTCAGATTTCTACCAGCGCACGAGATGAGAGGGCGCTTGCCTTTGCAGTAAAAAATAACATGTTAGACAGTCATGGGCAGTTAACCAGCGAGGGAGAGCGCCGGCTTAAGTCTATGCGAGCAGAAAAAGCACTTCTCACGACATTGACGACAATGAAAGCACAGCTCAGTACCGGTCAGTTGGCAGATAAAAATGCCAGAAACACATTAGTAAGAGAGCTTTCCGCAACTAGCGGTATCGCCGAAGATAACCTTAAGTTTTATTTGAACCGTCCGCTGGAGATCGACAAGGCAATTAAAGCAATCAGCGAAAAATGGGAAGAGCAACATAAGTAACCCTGAATAAAAAATGTCGCCTGGTTTAACCGTTTACCTCGCTGAGTAGATGGCTTTGCCAGGCGCGGCGAGTCGCCAACGCGGTCAATAGAGAAGGGCATCGCAACAGCTCAATCATTGGTCAACGCTCGCGGCAAAAACTGCGTTGGGTAGCCGGGTCAGCCCCGCTTTGCCATCACCCTGCTATACGGAAATTCGACCTTTTTCGAAAACGTGCAGTCGGAGTGATAAGGCGCTGTTGCCAGAGGGTACTCAGCGATCACACATCATTCTTGAAGGTGACCTGAATTGGCCGAGACGCCATCTGCCACTGCGCAAATTGCAACATTAAAGAAAGCCGCCACCGGTATTAGCGGTTTCGACGACATCACCCTGGGTGGTTTACCGCAGGGACGACCCACCCTGATCTGCGGATTTGCAGGCTGCGGTAAAACCCTTTTCGCCATGAGCTTCCTGGTTAACGGCGCCGTGCAGTACGGCGAGCCCGGCGTGTTTATGAGCTTTGAGGAACGCCCGCAAGATCTGATAGAGAACGTCGGCTCGCTGGATTACGACCTGCAAGGGTTGGTCGAGCAAAAATTGCTGAGCATCGACCATGTGTATGTTGACAGCAGCGAGATTGAAGAGACCGGCGAATACGATCTTGAGGGTCTTTTTGTTCGCCTGGGTTATGCCATCGACAGCATCGGCGCCAAGCGCGTGGTGCTCGATACCATCGAAGCGCTGTTCTCCAGTTTCAAAGACACCGCCGTGCTACGCGCTGAATTGCGCCGCCTGTTTTATTGGCTGAAGGAGCGCGGGGTTACCGCGGTGGTAACCGGCGAACGGGGCGAAGGCTTGCTGACCCGATACGGCATTGAAGAGTACGTCTCTGACTGCGTAATCCTGCTGGATAACCGCGTGGTAGACCAAATCACCACCCGCCGTTTGCGTGTTATCAAGTACCGCGGCTCGTCCCACGGCACCAATGAATACCCGTTTTTTATTGATGAGCATGGCCTGACTGTTATGCCGATTACGGCGGCCGGACTTGATCATGAGGCCTTGGAAGAAATCGTTCCTACCGGCATCAGTGGCTTGGATCGCATGCTTGATCGTGGCGGCTATTTTCGTGGTTCAAGCGTCTTGGTCACGGGGTTGGCCGGCACCGGTAAAACCACCTTCGCGGCGAGCTTTATTAGCGCCAGCTGTCAGCGCCAAGAGCGCTGCCTGTTGTTCTCCTTTGAAGAAGCCGAAAGCCAGCTGCTGCGCAACCTGAGTTCGGTAGGCTTAAAGCTCAGAGCCCATATCGATAGCGGTTTGCTGCGGGTTGAGTCGGCGCGCCCGACCTTTTACGGTCTGGAAGTACACCTGGCGCGCATGTACCGCGAGATCATTGAATTTAAACCGCAGACCGTAATCATCGATCCCATTTCCGCGTTCCAGGGGCCAGCATCAGAGGTGCATGCCACCTTGCTGCGCCTGGTCGACCTGCTTAAACAGCGCAATATCACCGCCGTGTTTACCAGCCTCAGTGATGCGAAAACCACCCATACGGGCTTGGATCGGGCGATTTCCTCGTTGATGGATACCTGGGTTTCGCTGTCCAGCATTGAGGCCGACGGCGAGTACAACCGCCTGCTGCATGTGCTCAAGGCGCGCGGCATGGGCCACTCCAACCAAGTGCGCGAGTATCACATTGATCAGCGCGGCATCACCTTGGTAAGCCCGTATACCGGCCCACATGGTGTACTGACCGGCTCGGCCCGGCTTAATCAGGAGGCCCGCGAACGTCGCGAGGCCGAAGTACGCAAGCAATTGATCGAGCAACGTAAGCGCGAGAAGGAAAAAAACCGCAACGAACTGGAACGCAAGATTGCCGAAATGCGTGCCGCGTTGGATGCCCAGGAGCAGGAGGAGTCGCTGCTGGACAACGATGAATTCCGTCAACTGCAAACCGACGACGATATGCGTCGGCAGTTGGCCCAGGCCCGAGGACTTGTCGAGTGACCAGTACCGATGTGCAACCCATAGACCCCACTGCCGTTGGCCAACCCGGTCATTACGCCCTGCGCTTGTATATCGCCGGGCAAACCCCGAAATCGGTCACGGCGCTGCGTAACCTGCAACGCATCTGTGAGGAGTATCTGGCTGGGGTTTACTCCATCGAAGTGATCGACTTGCGCGTCACCCCCCAACTGGCGGCAGGCGATCAGATTCTCGCCTTACCGACCTTAGTGCGGCATTTACCCACGCCGCTGGTAAAAATCATTGGTGACCTGTCCAACACCGACAAAGTACTTGTCGGCCTGGATATTCGCCCAGAGCCGATCAATTGAACCCATTGCCGCCATCGCAACAGACCTCTGCCGAGCAGGCACTCGAGCCGCTGGTTAGTCGGCTCACCGATGCCACGGGTGCGGGTAACGCGGAAAATTTTCTGGAGCTGCGGCTGTATGTATCGGGCAACACCGGTCGCTCGACGCGTGCAATCAAAAATCTACGCAACCTGTGCGACAGCCATCTTCCGGGCGCCTATTCCCTGGAGGTAATCGATATCTACCAGAACCCCGGTGCCGCGCGCGAGGCGCAGATTATTGCGGTACCGACACTGATGAAACTCAAACCCCTGCCGGTCCGTTTGTTGATCGGTGATCTGTCCGATACCGCTACGTTGCGTAGCGCCTTGGGTATTGGTTGAGGGAGCGCCCATGATTGAACGTACGCCCGGCATGACCGACGAACGCTACATACAAGCGCTGCGGGAAAAACTGCGCGAAGCCGAAGATACCTTGGAGGCCATTCGCACCGGGGCGGTTGACGCCTTGTTTATCGACACCGGCGAAAGCGTCAGCGTCTACACCCTGGAAAGCGCCGACCGACCTTATCGCACGCTGGTTGAGCAGATGCAGGAAGGGGCAGTCACGTTGTCGCTTGACGGCTTTGTCCTGTATGGCAACGAGCGGCTGGGTGAGATTGTCCGCCGGCCGTTGGAAAAGATCGTAGCCCACGACTTTGGCGAATTTATCGTCAGTGCCGAGCGTGAGCGCTTCCGCCGCTTTTTAGCCGACAGCGCAGAAGAAGCCGTACGCAGCGAATTTAGTTTGCTCGCCGATGACGGCCAGGTAGTTCCTGCGTATCTGTCGTTTCGCACCCTGACGCTGGACAGCAGCGAAGAGCCGATTATTTGCGGCGTGGTCACCGACCTGACTGAGCGGCGGTTACTGGAAGCACGCTTGAGCCAAGCGCAAAAAATGGAAGCGGTGGGGCAGCTAACCGGCGGCCTGGCTCACGACTTCAACAACCTGCTGCAGGGCATCAAGGGCAGCCTGGACCTGATCGCCCGTCGTCCGGATTCGGAGAAAGTGGTGCGCTGGACCGAAGCCGGCCTTAAGGCGGCTGACCGGGGCGCCAAGCTGACGGCTCAACTACTCGCATTTTCCCGCTCGCAGAAGTTGGAGTTGCAACCGCTGCGAATTAACTCGGTGATCCGTGATATGACCGACCTATTGGTGCGCACCATCGGCACCACGGTACGGATCAAACTCAACCTCGAACCCAGCGAGCAGCACGTACTCAGCGACCCGACGCAATTGGAACTGGCCATCCTCAACCTGGCGCTCAATGCCCGGGACGCGATGCCCACTGGTGGTTCGCTGAACATCACCACACAGCACCATCCGCAGCCGGTGGAAGGCGCACCGCAGGGGGTGATGCAAGTGTGTGTAGCTGACACCGGCGTGGGCATGAGCGAAGAGGTGCGTTCAAAGGCCTTTAACGCCTTTTTCTCCACCAAAGGCATTGGTGCGGGTACCGGCTTGGGTTTGGCGCAGGTGCAAAGCATTGTTGAGCAATCCAACGGCTGGGTGCAGTTGGTGTCGGCGCCAGGGGCGGGCACCCAAGTGTTTCTAACGTTGCCGTATACCAGCGAAGGCGAGTGGCCCGAAAGCCCGCCGGCAGAAAGCAGCATGCCCAGCCAGTACACCGGCAAACGCGTGATGCTGATTGACGACGACCATGACGTGCGCCACGTGGTGATCGACATGTTGGAAGCGCTTGGCCACCAAGTGCGTGAAGCCGACAGCGGCTTGGCCGGGATTAAGCTGATTGATGTGCAGGTGCCCGACGTGGTGCTACTGGACTTCGCCATGCCGCACCTCAACGGCGCCGAAGTGGCGAAAATCCTCCGGCAAAAACACCCCGACTTGCCGTTGATTTTTATCAGCGGGTTCTCCGATACCGCGCAACTTCAAGAAGCCGTCGGCAGCAGCGCTACCGTGCTGCGCAAACCGTTCACCATCGACCGCCTGAATGAAATGCTGGAACAGGTCACACCCTAGCGCAGCCACGCTCACCTAGGGTGTGCTGCGCGCACCACGGCTTATGTGTTCGAAGCCTACAGTTCGCACAACACACCCCATTTCTGGCGCATCTCTAACCATGAAAAACCTGCGAACCCGCTACCTGAAGTTTGTCGATGGCAAGCTGGTGAATATCAACATCAAGCCGCTGTAAAGTTAGCTTACCTATTGCTGACTGCGAGGCTTGTGATGAACGTGTTGTTTATGTGTACCGCCAATAGCTGCCGCAGCATTCTTTCTGAGGCCATGTTCAACCACCTAGCGACGCCACCGTTTGTGGCCTTCAGCTCCGGCAGCTTTCCCAAAGGCCAGGTCCTGCCGCAAAGCCTGACCACCCTGCGCGAGGCGAATATTGCGGTCGAAGGCTTGCACAGTAAGGGTAACGACGCCTTTGCCGACAGCCCGCCGGATATCGTTATCACCGTCTGTAACAACGCCGCTGGCGAGGCCTGCCCGGTGTATTTCGGCCTGGCGCTCAAGGCGCATTGGGGCCTTGAAGACCCTTCCCATGTTGTTGGCGACGCCAATGAAGTACGCGCAGCCTTCAACGCTACGCTAGCCATTATCGAGCGTCGCTGTCGCGCATTTCTGGCCTTGCCGTTTGCCGATTTGGACCGCGAGCACCTAAAGCATGAACTCGACCGTATTGGCCTGTTGTGATTCAAGAGAACGGTCAATGAAACGCTGCGATTCTCGACGCCTCTGCGCTCGATTAATGCCTGCCGTGGCGCAATACCTGTGATGTTGTTGCCTGTGCAACTGTTGCTGTGGCAACACCTGATCAGCAGGCTGTTGGCTGAGTGACAGCTATTCCCTGGCTTAAACGCCTAAAACGCCCGTACCAGAGCGGTCAAAGCACTTGGCATGAGTGCTGCAATATTCCTTGTGAATAGAGTTTTTCTTTGCGTACCTGCCTTTCAGGCATAAGCAAAGAAGCTTCGCCTCTCAGCACAAGGAGTTTTCCATGGGTACCGCCCCGCGTATCAGCAGCCGTCTGGCTCGTTTTTTCAGTACTGCCAGCCTGGCGCTGGTTTCCTCGGCTGCCGCGTTGGGTTGGGTCGCTGGCGCCCAGGCGCAGGATGCCTTGCCTAAAGAGCTGCGCCTGGACTACGCCTATTACTCACCGACCAGTCTGGTGCTCAAGCATTTCGGGTGGCTGGAGCAAAGCGTGGGGGAGGGCAGCAAGGTGACTTGGACCCTCAGCCAAGGCAGCAACCGCGCGCTGGAATACCTCAACAGCGGCAGCATCGACTTTGGTTCTACCGCAGGCCTGGCCGCTGTGCTTAGCCGCGCCAACGGCAGCCCGATCAAAACCGTGTACATCGCCAGCCGCCCGGAATGGACCGCGTTGGTGGTGGCCAAAAATTCGCCGATCAAAACCGTGGCCGACCTCAAGGGCCATAAAATTGCCGCCACCAAAGGCACCGACCCGTACCTGTTTACCCTGCGTAGCCTGGAACAAGCCGGCCTGAGCAAAAACGATGTGGAGTTGGTGCATTTGCAACATGCCGATGGCCGCACTGCCTTGGAGAAAGGTGATGTCGACGCCTGGGCTGGGCTCGATCCGCTGCTGGCCGCCAGTCAACTGCAAGCCGGTTCGCGCATCCTCTATCACAACGTCAATTTCAACAGCTACGGCGTAATCAACGTCACCGAGAAGTTTGCCCAGCAGTACCCGCAGGCCATCGACAAGGTGATCACCGCTTACGAAAAAGCCCGCAAGTGGGCGCAAGAAAACCCTGAAGAGCTGGCGCAGATTCTTTCCAAGGAATCCGGCCTGCCGTTGGACGTGGCCAAGCTGCAACTGCAACGTACCGACTTCAGCAACTCGCAGCCAGGTGCCGAACATATTGCTGCGCTGAAAGCCGCGGCGCCGATTTTGCTGACCGAGGAATTGGTGCGCAAAGGCGTGGATGTTAATGCCGTGGTGGATCAGTTGATTGAACCGTCGTTCAGCAAGCAGGCCGTTGCTGCCAAGTAAGGTGTGCATGGTGTTAAAGGCGTCCGCGGCTTGCCGCGGATTTGCCGTTTTCCGTAGAGGGACAACCCTATGACGAGCAAAAGCAAAGCCCTGCCAGCGCCCGCCGAGCGCAACTGGAAGCCGGGCTTCGATTCGGCCGCCTGGAAGCGGCGCGCCAAGGGCCTGGCACTGCCGGTAGTGGCGTTACTGCTGCTGGAATTTGTGGTGCGCATCGGCTGGGTGCCGCCGTATCAATTGCCCGCGCCGAGCGACATTTTTGCAACCCTCACCGACCTTGCCGCTGGCCCGCTGTGGAAACACATCGGCGCCAGTGTGGCGCGGGTGCTATTGGGCTTTGCCATTGGTGCCGGTCTGGCGTTATTGGCGGCGGCATGGGTGGGTTTAAGCCGCGAGGCCGAAGCTTATCTGGAGCCGACTTTTGCCGGCTTGCGGGCGATCCCCAGCTTGGCCTGGGTACCGCTGTTGCTGCTGTGGTTGGGCATCGATGAAACCAGCAAGGTGGTGCTGATCGCCATTGGCGCGTTTTTTCCGGTGTACCTCAATGGCGTGGCAGCGATCCGCAATATCGACCGCAAGCTGGTGGAAGTAGGGCAAATGTATGGCTTCAGTTCCGCCCGCCTGGCGCGGCGCATTTTGCTGCCAGCGGCGCTGCCTGGGTTGTTCACCGGGCTGCGCAGCGGCATGAGCTTGGCCTGGATGTTTCTCGTCGCCGCAGAACTGATTGCGGCCACCAAAGGCCTGGGTTATTTGCTCACCGACGGCCGCGAAACCTCGCGCCCCGATATCGTGCTGGCGGCCATTATTGTCTTGGCCTTGCTCGGCAAGCTCTGCGACGGCGTATTGGCCAAACTGGAAAACCATTTTTTAACTTGGCGTGATGCCTTCAGTGGGGAGGCTTAAGCATGACTGACGCCTTATTGAACGTGCGCGTGGAGCGCAAGCAATTCGCCGCCGTCACCGTGTTGCGCAATATCGACCTGCAGCTGCAAGAGCGCGAAGTGGTGAGTTTGCTTGGCCCCAGTGGTTGCGGCAAAAGTACCTTGCTGCGCATTGCCGCTGGGCTTGAGCGGGAATTTAGCGGTGCGGTCAGTCGCGACTCCCAGGGCGGCGAAGTGGCCTTTGTGTTTCAGGAACCGCGGCTGATGCCGTGGCTGACGGTGGAAGAAAATATCGGCTTTAGCGCCGGCAACCAGTTCGATAAAAAGTGGGTGCGCCAGCTGATCAATGAAGTGGGCCTGGACGGCTTCGCTGAGGCATTGCCCAAGCAGTTGTCGGGCGGCATGGCGCAGCGGGTTGCCCTGGCTCGCGGGCTGTACTCGCGGCCACGGGTGTTGCTCTTGGACGAGCCGTTTAGCGCGGTGGATGCTTTCACCCGCATGAAGTTGCAAGACTTGCTGCTGCAATTGGCGCAGCACCATGGCATTGCTTTGCTGCTGGTGACCCATGATGTGGATGAGGCACTGTATTTAAGCGACCGCGTGCTGGTGATGGGCAGCCAGCAGCCGAGCAGCATTCGCGTGGAATTGGCGGTGCCGTTGCAGCGGCCGCGGGATCGGCGGGATTCGCAGTTGGGCAGTCTTAAAGTTGAGGCGTTGACCGAGCTGCAGTTGGCGCATGTGATTTAGCCGCGCGATCGGGTGTGCTGTTGCCCTCACCCCCAGCCCCTCTCCCGCAAGCGGGAGAGGGGAGCCTAATCGCGATAAGGAAGAAAACAGTGTGCGACGCCACAACTAAATACAGTCCCCTCGCCCCTGCGGGGAGAGGGTTAGGGTGAGGGGGGACCTTGCCGTGCTCTCAAATCGACAAATGCAGCAGCCGATTGTCCTGCCTCACCTCATCCGGCCGCCGTTTGTTCACCACCAATTCCCCAATGGCAATCAGCCGCGCCCGCGTGACGTTACGGCTTAAGCCGAGCAAGCTGGCGGTGTGCACCTGGTTGTAGTGGCTAAAGCGATAGGCCGCACGCAGCAACGCGTCTTCTACTTTTTCATGCAGCGCGCCGGCCTGTTCTTCGAATAGGCGTTGGAAAGCACGTTGCAGCAGCCCATCGGCGCTTTCCTCGGTGGCGACCTGTTCGTCCTGGCGCTCAATGCGCAAGTTGGACAGGCGCAGGTCGTCGGCCTGAATCAGGTCATCGCGGCAAATCAGCAGGGTGTGGTGAATGACGTTTTCCAGCTCGCGAATATTGCCCGGCCAGCCGTAGCTCACCAGCTTGCGTTCGGCATCCAAACTGAGCTGGACGTCGCCATAACCCAAGCGCCCGCTGTAGCTGCGCAGAAAGTGGCGGGTAAGCGGCAGGATATCGCCGGGGCGTTCGCGCAGCGGGTGCAGTTGCAGGCTGACGACGTTAAGGCGGTAGTACAGGTCTTCGCGAAAATGCCCGGCGTTAATGGCTTTTTCCAACAAGACGTTGGTGGCTGCCAATACCCGCACGTTGATGGGAATGCTTTTGCGCGAGCCCAAGCGCACCACTTCGCGTTCTTGCAATACGCGCAGCAGTTTCACCTGGATGGCCATCGGTAGATCGCCGATTTCGTCGAGAAACAAGGTGCCGCCGTTGGCTTCTTCAAACCAGCCGGCTTTGGCCGCGAGGGCGCCGGTAAAGGCGCCTTTTTCATGGCCAAACAGTTCGGCTTCCACCAGCGATTCGGAAAACGCCCCGCAGTTAACCGCGACAAACGGCCCGCCGCTGCGGCGGCTGAGGTTGTGGATATGCCGCGCTACCAATTCCTTGCCGGTACCGGTCTCGCCAATGATCAGGACGCTAGCCTCGCTGGGGGCGACCTGTTGTAGGTGGGCGAGAAGGGCCTGCGATTTGGGGTCTTCAAAGACCTGTGCGGTCGCCCGGATCGAGGTTGCCAGTGCGGGGGAAGCGGGGAGCGTAAGCAGTTGCATGGGTTTGCCTATGAGTAAAAAGTCGGGGTAGGCAGGGTGTGGTTCAGTGCCCAGTCGCCCAGCTCGTGGATTTTGTAGTCCACTGGGTCGTGCAGGGTTTGCGTGCGCAGGTTGCGCCAGTAGCGGTCCAAACGCAGTGAGGCGTGGGTGGCGCGGGCGCCGGTTACTTCAAACAGGCGGCTACACACATCCAGCCCGGTGCGCGTGGCTGACACCTTGGCAGCGGCAATCGCCAGGGCCAGGTGGCCGCGCTCTTCGCTGCTGAGTTGGTGTTCTTTTTGCCAGGCTTCGTCCAGCAGGTTGGCTGCCCGCTCAACCAAGAGCCGGGTGCCTTCCAGCGCGGCCCAGAATTCGCCGTAGTGGCGGATGACATAGGGGTCTTCGCTGACGGAACTGGCCTTGGATTTAAACCATGGCCGGCCTTCTTTAAGCGTGTAGTTACGCGCTTCGTCCAGGGCACCCTCGCTGATACCGAGAAAGATATGGGCGAAGTGCAGCTGGGCAATCAACGGACGCAGGCAAGCAAACGGTGTGCTGAGAGGGCCCGGATCAAGCAGCAGCTCGGACTCTTCCACCCGCACCCGTTCAAAGGTGGCGCTGCCGCTGTCGGTCTGGCGCTGGCCCATGTTGTTCCAGTCATCGTGCAGGGTGATGCCGGTCCGTGCCGTCGGTACGGCGGCGATCAGCAGCTTGCCGCCGGCGCTTTCGTCGATGGCCGAGGCAATCAGCATTTCTGAATCGGTGGCGCCGGAGCAGAAACTTTTTTTGCCGGAGAACTCGCGGTGGTCAGCGAACTTGCGCACCACGGTGCGGGTGTCCAGCGGGTTGAGGGCGTTACCCCAAAACCAGTTTTTGCGTGCCGTTTGTTCAAACCAGGGTTGCCACTGTTCCGGGCGGGAAAACAGGCGCACGGTGGCCAGCATCAGGTGTTGAAAGCCGAATACGTGGGCAATGGAGCTGTCGACCTTGGCGAACTCGCGCACCACCGTTAGGGTTTCGCTCCAGTTGCCACCAATGCCGCCAAATTGGGTGGGAATACTCAAGGCCAGCAGGCCGCTGGCACGTAGGGCGTCGCGCTCGGCCTTTGGCGTGCCGCCGCGTTGGTCGCGCTCCACGGCGGTTTCGGCAAACTCGGCGGCCAGTTGCCGGGCGGTTTGCAAGGGGTTGAGTACGGCGGGTTGTGGGTTGCTGCTCACTCGGAATTCCTCATTTTGGCTCGGCATCTGCGTGCCTGGGTCCCCGCCTGCGCGGGGACGACGGGCTTACTAGCGTCGTTCCCGCGAATGCGTGAACCCAGAGTCGCGCAGGTGACGCCTCGCTCAAGCGCGTTGCTGTTTGTTGGCGGGCAACACATCGTTGGCAATCATCTCGCCAAACGGCCCGGTCAAATTGGTGATGCCTCGGCCGGCCAAACTGGCGTAGGGCTCGGGCAGCAACGGGAAGACCAGTTCGGCAAAGCGATAGGCCTCCTCCAAGTGAGGGTAGCCGGAGAAAATAAAGCTTTCGATGCCCAAGTCGGCGTACTCCTTAATCCTTTCGGCTACCTGTTGCGGGTCGCCGACCAATGCCGTGCCGGCGCCGCCGCGCACCAGGCCAACGCCGGCCCATAGGTTTGGGGCAATTTCCAGGTTGTCGCGGCGCCCGCCATGCAACGCGGCCATGCGCTTCTGGCCTTCGGAGTCAAAGCGCGAGAAGGATTTTTGCGCCGACTCAATGGTGTCGTCGCTGATATGTTCGATCAGTTTGCTGGCGGCCTGCCAAGCCTCGTCTGCCGTTTCGCGCACGATCACATGCAGGCGAATGCCGAACTTCACTGTGCGGCCTGTCTTGGCGGCGCGGGCACGCACATCGGCGAGTTTTTCGGCGACGGCGGCGGGTGGTTCGCCCCAGGTTAGGTAGACGTCTACTTGCTCGGCCGCCAGGTCGTGGGCGGCATCGGACGAACCACCAAAGTACAGCGGCGGGTAGGGTTGCTGAATCGGTGGGTAGAGGGCTTTGGCGTTTTGCACATTGATATGTTTGCCTGCGAAGTCCACCGACTCACCCTGCAACACGCGGCGCCAGACCTTAAGGAATTCGTCGGTCACCTCATAGCGCTCGGCATGGCTTAAGTGAATACCGTCGCCACGGTTTTCGTCTGGGTCGCCGCCGGTAACTACGTTGATCAACAGGCGGCCGCCCGACAGGCGATCCAGCGTCGCGGCCATACGTGCCGATACGGTGGGCGAAATAATCCCCGGGCGTATCGCGACCAGGTAGCGCAGGCGTTCGGTAAGCGGTGCCAAGGCCGAGGCCACCACCCAGGAGTCTTCACACGAGCGCCCGGTGGGGATCAGTACGCCGTAGTAGCCCAGGCTGTCGGCGGCCTGTGCCACTTGTTTGAGGTAGGGCAGGGTGACCGGGCGGGCGCCCTGGCTGGTACCGAGAAAATGGCCATCGCCGTGGGTGGGCAGAAACCAAAACACATTCATCAGTAAGGCCTCAGGCAATTTTTTGCAGGGTGGCGGAACGCGCGGCGAACAGCGGTGCGGCACGTTCGACAGCGAGCTGGATACGGGCTTTCAGCAGTTCGTTGCTGACTTGGTAGTTAGTGAAATCGGCTTCGCTGGCGTAGACGCCGATTGGCAAGGTCAGTGACTGGAAAAAGCTGAATAACGGGCGCAGTTGGTGGTCGATCACCAGCGCATGGCGCTCGCTTCCGCCGGTAGCGGCGAGCAACACTGGGGTGTCGATCAGGGCGTTCATGTCCACCAGGTCGAACAGGTGCTTAAGCAGGCCCGGGTAAGAGCCGCGATACACCGGCGAGGCCACGATCAGGAGGTCGGCGCTTTCGATGGCCTTAACCTGCGCTTCGATCTCAGCCGGCAACTCGCTACGTTGCAGCGCGCCACCCACGGCGCGAGCAATGCTGCCCAACTCAATCACCTGGCCGTTAACCGTATGCCCCTCGCGGCCCAATTGCTCAGCCAACTGGGCCAACAGTTCTTCGGCGAGCACCAAGGTGCGCGAGGGCCGGTACGAGCTACCGGCAACGGCGATTACGTTAAGAGGAGCGGTCATGTCTAAGTTCCTGTGGTGTTGCGCCAGCAACAGGCTGAGGTGCGCGATAAACAGGGTTTTGCAAGAGCTGTACCAGCGCCGGCAGGCGCGGAATACGGGGGCTGTAGAGTAATTCCCTGCGGCGCAGATGTTTGTGCAGCAGGGAATTGCTGGAAAGATGTTGCTGGGGCAACAGTTGCTGGTTAAACACTTGCACGCTAGTCGGCGCGCCCAGCGATTTGCGCGTAAGCCCGTGGGGCGCGCAGCACACCCTACGGCTGTAGGGGCGTGGATGTGCGAGACGCACCACGCGATTTTCCCGAGTTGATCGCTATCTGATCGCCCCCAAGCCAGACCCCGCCAACCACTACATGTAGCGTGCTATGCACAGACTTATGCACAGATAGTGTGGATATCTGTGTTTTGCAGATACACACGCGGCCGCGCAAATCAACCGCTAAAGCGCTTTGCTAGCGCTTGTTCAGTACCTGCGCCAAACGGTCACCACCGAACTGAATAGCCGCGACCAGAATCACCAGCAGCACAATTACGGTCAGCATCACTTGGCTGTCGAAACGCTGGTAGCCGTAGCGGTAGGCGATATCGCCCAGGCCACCGGCACCAATGGCGCCGGCCATGGCTGAGGAGTTGATCATGGTCACCAGGGTGATGGTAAAACCGCCGACGATGCCGGGCAGCGCTTCGGGCAGCAGCACGTGCCAGACGATATGCCAGCGCCGGCAGCCCATCGCTTGTGCTGCTTCGATCAAGCCGTGGTCGACTTCACGCAGACTCACTTCAGCGATGCGCGCAAAGAACGGCGTAGCGGCGATGGTCAGCGGTACTACGGCCGCCCAGACGCCATAGGTGGTGCCGACGATCAAGCGGGTGAAGGGGATCAGCGCCACCATCAAAATCAAGAACGGGATGGAGCGAAACAGGTTTACAAAGGCACCCAGCGCGCGGTTGAGGTTGGGTGCTTCGTAGATGCCGCCTTTGCCGCTGGTAACCAAAATGACCGCCAGGGGAATACCGGCGAGCAGGGCAATAAGCGAGGACACGCCGACCATCAGAAAGGTATCGAGCACGCCCTGCCATAAACGATCAAGCCTCATAGCCGACTACCTCCACCTGTTGTGCCCATTGCCCCGCGCGTTGGCGCAGGCGTTCGGCGTCTTGTGCCGAGCCGCTAACGGCTAGCAGCAGTTGCCCCAAGGCGTGCCCTTGAATGCGTTCAACACCGCCTTGCAGCAGGCGAACACGGCCGCCGAGGGCGGCGAACAAGGCGGCTAGGTCGGGTTCTTCGCTGTTGCCGCCGGTGAACTGCAAACGCAGCACCACGGCGGCATCGCTGCTCACCGGGTAGCTGTGCAAACGCTCGCGCAATTCTTCCGGCAGACCATGCTGCAACGGCGCCAACAGGGTTTTGCTGACCTCATGCTGCGGGTTGCCAAACACTTCCCACACCGGACCTTGCTCGACCACCCGGCCATGTTCCAGCACCACCACGCGGTCGCAGATATCGCGGATAACCGCCATCTCATGGGTGATCAAAATAAT
This sequence comes from Pseudomonas sp., assembly GCF_037994325.1. Taxonomy (GTDB): domain Bacteria; phylum Pseudomonadota; class Gammaproteobacteria; order Pseudomonadales; family Pseudomonadaceae; genus Aquipseudomonas. Next base: position 13,090 of record NZ_JBBNAH010000747.1, on the reverse strand, counting down.
GGTCAGGCCCAAGCGTGTGTTGATCTCTTTCAGCAGGCCGAGAATCGACTGGGTGGTTTCGGGATCAAGCGCCGAGGTGGCTTCATCGCAGAGCAAAATCTCTGGGTCGTGTACCAGGGCGCGGGCAATGCCGACGCGCTGTTTTTGCCCGCCGGAAAGCTGCGCCGGATAGGCCTTGTGTTTGTCTTGCAGGCCCACCAATTCCAGCAGCTCGCGTACTTTGCGTTGGCGGGCATCCTTGGCCACACCCGCCACCTTGAGCGGCAGCTCGACGTTCTGCCAGACGGTTTTCGCCGACATCAAATTGAAGTGCTGGAAGATCATGCCGATGCGCCGGCGCAGCGCCACCAGGCGGTCTTCGTCAAAGCCGCCGATGTCCACTTGGTCGATCAGTACGCGGCCGCTGGAGGGTTGCTCCAAGCGGTTGATGGTGCGGATCAACGATGACTTGCCGGCACCGCTGCGACCAATAATGCCGAACACTTCGCCACGGGGAATCGCCAGGTCGATGCCATGCAAGGCGTGCACATCACCATAGGTTTTGCTGAGGTTGATAAAGCGCACATGGGCACTGTTTAGCTCTGGGTGCAGCTCGGTGTGTTGCGCAGGCGGCCGAGTGGTCTCGGTGTGCTGGCGGGGCAGGTTGACCACGCTCATTTAGTTTTTCCAGCCTGGCTGATACAGGGTGCCGTTGGCTTTATCCAAGGCGGCGCGCACCACCGGCGAGTGTTGGTAGATATCGACAAACTTGCTCAGGCGCGGGTCGGTTTTGCTTTTCGGTTGGATAACAAACTGAATGACGTATTCCGGGTGGTCGAGGCCGTCAAAGAGCAATGCTGAGGTGGCGTCGAAGCTTTTCGCCTGGCGGATATAGGCGGGGTAGCCCTGCACCAGATCGGCGTCATCGTAGGCACGCACCAGTTGCACGGCTTCTACCTGAATCAGCTTGATGTCTTTCGGGTTGGTGAGAATGTCGTCTTCGGTGGCTTTGTAACCGACGCCCGGTTTAAGGGTAAGCAGCCCGGCCTTAGCCAATAGTTGCAGGCCGCGCCCGCCATTGATGGGGTCGTTGGCGATAGCCACGGTGGCGCCTTCGGGCAGCTCGGCAAAGCTTTTGTATTTCTTCGAATACAGGCCGACGTTGTTGATGATGCCGGGGGCGAACGGCACCAAGTCAAAACCAGCAGCAGCCTTGGCGTTTTCCAGGAAGGGAATGTGCTGGAAGTAGTTCACGTCGATATCACCAGCGGCCAGGCTGACGTTGGGCGCGATCCAATCGGTGAACTCCACCAATTCAACTTTCAGGCCTTGTTTCTCGGCTTCGGCTACCGCTGTTTCCAGGGGAATGGCAAAGGCAGCGGTGGTGCCGATTTTCAGTGGTTCGTCAGCAGCAAAGGTGCTGCTGCTGAATAGGCCAAGCGCCAGTGCCAGGGCTTTGAGTGGGGTGCTTTTCTTCATCGCGGGTTCCTTCGAATAAATGGGTACCGGTTTAGCGGCGGTAGGCCGCGCCGGTGTGTTGGTCGGGTAATTGCGCGGCGCCATGGAAGAGCTTTTCGCGCAGGGTGCCGGTGTCGTACGCGGTCTTGTACGAGCCGCGGCGTTGCAATTCGGGGATGACCAAGTCGATAAAGTCGACGTAGCTTTCCGGGGTGACAATGCGGGTGAGGTTGAAGCCGTCCAGCCCGGTTTCACTGATCCAGCTTTCCAGTTCGTCCGCCACTTGTTGGGGGGAACCCACCAAGGTGATATAGCGGCCGCCGAGGGCGTGTTGGTCGAGCAATTTGCGCCGGGTCCAGTCGTTGTTTTGCAGAATTTTGGTCGCCGATTGGATGGCGTTGCTCTTGACGTGCTGGATCGGTTCATCCAGTTCGTACTGGGAAAAGTCGATGGCGGTGGAGGCAGAGAAATGCGCCACACCGGCTTCGGCGCTGGCGTAGCGTTTGTATTCGGCGAGCTTGGCCCGCGCCGCTGCTTCGTTGGCGCCAACGATCACGTTGATACCCATAAACAGCTTCACATCATCGGCCTTGCGCCCGGCGGCTACGGCACTGGCGCGCACCTTGTCGACCTGCGCCTTGGTGGAGGCTTTGTTCTGCCCGCTGATAAACACGCACTCGGCATGTCGCCCGGCAAAGAGCAAACCGCGCTCGGAGCTACCGGCCTGGAACAACACCGGTGTGCGTTGCGGCGAGGGTTCGCAGAGGTGGTAACCCTCAACCTGATAGAACTCGCCGTGGTGCTCGACCTTGTGCACTTTGCTCGGCTGGGCATAGATGCGCTGCTCGCGATCGTTGATAACCGCGCCGGCTTCCCAACTGCCTTCCCAGAGTTTGTACAGCACCTCCAGGTATTCATCGGCCTGGTCGTAACGGCGGTCGTGCTCGATTTGCTCGGTCAGGCCCATGGCCTTGGCGGCACTGTCGAGGTAGCCGGTAACGATATTCCAACCAACCCGGCCACGGCTTAAATGGTCGAGGGTGGAAAGCCGGCGAGCAAACAGATAGGGCGCTTCGTAGGTGAGGTTGGCGGTGAGGCCAAAGCCTAAGTTTTTCGTCACCGCGGCCATGGCCGAGACCAGCAGCAGCGGGTCGTTGACCGGCAGTTGAATGGATTCTTTCAGGGTGACGTCCACCGAGTTTTGGTAGACGTCGTACACGCCAACGATATCGGCAATAAACAGCCCGTCGAACAAACCGCGCTCCAATAGCTGGGCCAGTTCGGTCCAGTATTCAACCGTGTTGTAGGCGGTGGAATTGTCGCGGGGATGGGTCCACAGGCCGTGGTTGATATGGCCGATGCAGTTCATGTTGAAGGCGTTGAGCAGGATCTTTTTCTTAGTCTCCGGCGTGCTCATTAGAGGGTGCCTCGCAACGGTGGGTTTTGCTCGTTGAGGTAGTAGTTGCCCACGGCGTGGTATTTCCAACGCACCGGGTCGTGCAGGGTGTGCACGCGGGCGTTGCGCCAGTGGCGGTCCAGGCCGTGCTCGGCCAAGGTGGCTTGGCTGCCGGCCAGTTCAAACAAGGTGGTGCCCGCCAGCAGCGAGGTTTCGGTGCTGATGGCCCGCGCTTCGGCCACGGCAATGGAGGCGGCGGCCACGCTGTCGGCGTTGGGGTTGGCCTGGGCGCTGTCGAGCAATTCACCGGCGCGCTCCAGCAACGCTTCGCTAGCGCTTAGGCGCACGCTCAGTTGGCCGAGGCTTTTTAGTGTGAGCGGGTCTTCGCTGGCGATGTTGCTGGTGGCGTCGATCCATGGCCGGGTTTTGTGCCGGATAAAGTGCAGCGCATCTTCATAAGCTGCGCGGGCAATGCCGGTGTCGATAGCTGCATGGAGAATCTGCGCCAGCGGGCCAACCGGAGTAGGGCGCTCAAAGGCGCTTTGAAAGGGCACCACATCGTCGGCGGCGACATACACGTCTTCGAATACCACCGAACCGCTGCCGGTGGTGCGCTGGCCAAAGCCGCTCCAGTCGTCAATCACGCTTAAGCCTTGGCTGTTGCGTGGAACAAAGGCCAATTGCTGCACGCCCTGTTCATCAATCACCGAGGTGGGAATGCGCTGCGCATACAGCGCGCCGGTGGCGTAGAACTTGCGGCCGTTAATGCGGAAACCGGCGCCGTCGCGGGTGAGGCGGGTGGTGCGGTCATGGGCGGTTTTAGTACCCAGTTCGGCCAGGGCATTACCGAAACGCTGCCCGGCCAACACCTCGCCGTATAAGCGCTGTTGCTGCGCTGGCGTGCCGTTTACGCGCAGCACTTCCAGGGCGTAGTAGTGGTTTTGCGGAATCTGCCCCAGCGAGCCATCGGCCGCAGCAATCAGGGCGATCACTTTGGCCAGGGTGACGTTGGACACACCCGCGCCGCCGTATTCCTTGGGCACGCTGATGCCCCATAGGCCGGAGCGGGAAAAGGCGTCGAGTTCGGCATGCGGCAACAGGCGTTCGCGGTCGCGCAGGGCGCTATCGCGTTTGAAATCGTCGGCCAGGTCGCTGGCAATGATCAGCGCCTGTTCGTCGCTGCTGATTACGGCAGCGTGGGAAGAGATAGACATGGCGTGCTCGCTTAAATCCAGGAATGCCGGGCCGGCAACGTGCCGTTTAGGCGGTAGGCGCCGATAGCGTGGTATTTCCAGCGTACCGGGTCGTGCAGGGTGTGCACACGGGCATTGCGCCAGTGACGGTCGAGGTTGAATTCGGCGAGGGTGGCGCGGCTGCCGGCCAGTTCGAAGAGCTTTTCGCTGGCTTGCAGGGCGATTTCGGTGCTCAGCGCTTTCGCTTCAGCCACGGCAATCGAGGCCAGGGCGGCGGACTCAGCAGTAATGGGCGCGGCGTTGACTTGATCAAGCACCTGGCCGGCTTTACGCAGCAGCGCTTCGGCGGCATGCAGCTCGATTTTCAGTTTGCCGATGTCGGCAATCACATAGAGGTCGTCGCTGGCGCGCTCGACATTGGCATCCACCCAGGGCCGCGAACGCTCGCGAACAAAGCTGATGGCATCGTCAATCGCGCCACGGGCAATACCGGCGTCAATCGCCGCCTGCACCAGTTGCGAAACCGCGCCCTGAATATTCGGCGACTCATTAACCCGCCAGTTATCCAGCACTAAATCGGCGTCGACCCGCACGTTGTTAAGCAAGATGGTGCCGCTGGCGGTGGTGCGCTGACCAAAGCCGGACCAGTCATCAATAATGCGCAAGCCCGGTGTGCCGCGACGGACAAAGGCCAGCACCTGTTTGCCCTCGTCGTTCAACGCTTTTACCGCCACCCAATGGGCGTACAGGGCACCGGTGGAATAGAACTTCTGGCCGTTGATAACGTAACCGTCGCCGTCGGCAGTGATGCGGGCTTTAAGGGTGAGGGTGTCTTTGGTGCCGCGCTCGGGGCCGGCGTTACCGATACGCCAGCCGTCCAGCACGCTGGTGAGTAACTGGCGTTTTTGCGCCTCGCTACCGCAGCCAAGAATCAGGTTAAGAATGCCCACTTGGTTCTGTGGGATTTGCCCCAGAGCCGGGTCGGCGGCGGAAATAATCGCGAACACCTTGGCCAAGGTAACAAACGACAGCTGCGGGCCGCCGTATTCGCGCGGCACGCCAATACTGCCAAGGCCGCTGCGGGTAAACAGTTCAATCTCGGCCCAGGGCAGCTTGCGCTGGCTGTCGCGGCGCGCCGCATATTCGCGGGCCACGCTGGCTAATTCGTAGGCCGCTTGCAGGGCTTGGGCGTCATTGCGCAGCACCTGAGCGGGCAATAGCGGCGGGGCGGTATCGATATCGCTTTGTGGGTGGCCGTGGTTCAGGTTTGCCATTAGCGCGGCACCTGGCGCTGCACAACGGCGATCAATTGGGGATGGCGGACCATAGCTGCCTCGGTTCATTAAACAGGCCGCGCTAGAGCGGTGCTGTCAGGTTGAAGAAGGTCCGGTGGTCCGGTACATATAAGCTAAACGTGTATTCGCAATGAATAAACGTGCTTTTTGGAATAATAATAGAAGGCGTATTGGCAGGGCAATTAGCCAGTGGCACAGGCAATAAGATGAAATACCTGTACTAGTATTCGAAGTTGTATAAGGTTTGACTTGCACTCGACCGCTACTTTGAGGAACCCCTCCATGCTTAAACACCTTGTGCTTCTGGCCTGCCTAGGCTTGGCCAGCTGCAGTGATATCGACGTACAGCACTACAAAGACGAGAAACCGACCCTGGAGCTGCGCGAGTACTTCGGCGGTAAGGTTGAGGCGTGGGGTATGTTTCAAAAACGCTCAGGTGAAGTGATCAAGCGTTTCCATGTCGATATCAACGGCTACCCCAAGGGCGAGCAGTTCGTTCTGGATGAGCGCTTTACTTATAGCGACGGCACCAAACAGCATCGCGTCTGGACCCTGACACAGGACGGCCCCGGCCGCTGGCGTGGCCGCGCGGATGACGTAGTGGGGGAGGCCATCGGTGAGGTGTCCGGCAACGCCCTGCGCTGGCAGTACGTGTTGAGCCTGCCGGTGGACGGCAAGGTGTATGAGGTCAACTTCGACGACTGGATGTATATGCTCGACGAAAACACTTTGGCCAATCGCTCGTATATGACCAAGTTTGGCTTTGAGTTAGGCCAGGTGACGTTGTTTTTCCGTAAGCAGCCGGCCGAGTAGGGCGCTTACTCACTCAGCTAAATCTGCACTAGACGACTGGTCTAATTATGGCTAAGGTAGCCTCCATGACGAATTCAGCCCTCCCTGAAATTACCGATGTTCGCGAAAACATCCTCGCTACTGGCCAACGCATCATGGCCGGCAAGGGTTTTTCGGCGGTCGGCTTGAATGAAATTCTGCTCACGGCGGGCGTGCCCAAAGGCTCGTTCTATCACTACTTCAGCTCCAAAGACGCCTTTGGCGAAGCGATGCTGAGAAGCTACTTTGACAGCTACTGGGCCGAGCTTGAGCTAACCCTGAGCCAGCCAAACCAGAACATGGCACAGCGCTTGATGAGTTATTGGAACGCCTGGCAGCACACGCAGTCCTTTTATGAGTGCCAAGGTAAATGCCTGGCGGTGAAGCTGGGTGCGGAAGTAGCGGATTTGTCCGAAGCGATGCGCCTTGAGTTAAAGCGCGGCACCGCTGGCGTTGTTGAACGTTTGGCCCGCGCCATTACGGCCGGGGTGGAAGAGGGCTCGCTAGCGGTCGATGAGACCCCGGAGTGCGCCGCGCAAAGCCTGTACCAGCTGTGGATGGGCGCGAGTTTGATGGTGAAGATTGTGCGCACGCTGCAGCCGTTTGATACGGCGATGCTTACTACCCGCAAGATCCTGCACGTGTCCGAGTAAGCCTTCGGCAACCGTGCTGTAGGCACTTCGCGTAAGTGCCTTTTTTTACGCTTAGTTACTAGACGACTGGTCTAATTTAGACCTGAACTTTAATAGAAATAGGAGATACAACATGAAAGTTCTGATGGTTCTGACCTCCCACGATCAACTCGGCAACACCGGCCGCAAAACCGGTTTCTGGCTGGAAGAATTGGCCGCGCCGTATTACGCCTTTAAAGACGCCGGCGCTGAAGTGGTGTTGGCCTCGCCTAACGGCGGCCAACCGCCGCTAGACCCGAAAAGCAACGAGCCAGACTTCCAAACCGAACAAACCCACCGTTTTGAAGCCGACGTCGATGCCACCGCGCAACTGGCCAACACCCTGCGCCTGGACAGCATTTCCCAAGCCGATTTCGACACCGTGTTTTACCCAGGCGGCCACGGCCCGTTGTGGGATTTGGCCGAAAGCCAAACCTCGATTGAGCTGATTCAGGCCTTTATCGCTGCCAACAAACCCGTGGCCTTTGTTTGCCACGCGCCAGGCGTGCTGCGTCATGTAAAAACAGCGGACGGCCGGCCATTGGTCGAAGGCAAAAAAGTCACCGGTTTCACCAACAGCGAAGAAGCCGCGGTGCAACTGACCGATATCGTGCCGTTCCTGGTGGAGGACGAACTGAAAGCCAAAGGCGGCGTGTATTCCCAAGGTCCGGACTGGGGTTCGTATGTGGTCGTTGATGGCCTGCTGATCACCGGGCAAAACCCGGCATCCTCGGCCGAAGCGGCAACCGTGCTGCTTAAACAACTGGCGGCCTAAATCCTGCTGTTGGCGCCGCCGTTTATGCGCGGCGGCGCCAAGCCTCTTCGGCGTTTTTACCGCGCCACGTAACAGCCAATTCCATATCGAGACACTGAGCCATGCCGCACAGCGCACTTATGCAGCCTATTACTTTGGGCCGCCACACCCTGAAAAACCGTATCGTTTTACCGCCGCTTACCCGCCAACGCAGCGGCCAGCCGGGCAATGTACCCACCGACTTGATGGCACTGTATTACCAGCAACGCGCCAGCGCCGGTTTTATCGTCACCGAAGGCACGCAAATTGAACCGCGCGGCCAGGGTTACGCCTGGACGCCGGGCATCTATACCAATGAGCAAATCGCTGGCTGGCGCAAGGTGACCGACGCCGTGCATGCCAAGGGTGGGGTGATTTTTGCCCAGCTCTGGCACGTCGGCCGGGTTTCCCACACCGCCCTGCAACCGGATGGCGCCGCGCCTATCGCGCCCTCGGCGTTGCAAGCGCTGAAGGTCAAAGCCTTTATCGAAACCGGGCCGAACAGTGGCACCTTGGTCGAGCCATCAATGCCGCGCGAGCTGAGCGTTGCTGAGATCAACGAGTTGGTCGCGCTCTACGCCCAGGCAGCAAAAAACGCCCTGACGGCTGGCTTCGATGGCGTGGAAATCCACTGCGCAAATGGCTACCTGGTGAACCAGTTCATCTCCCATCACGCCAACCAACGCACCGATGAATACGGCGGTTCGTTGCCCAACCGTCTGCGCTTTCTGCGCGAAGTGGTTGAGGCCGTTAGCGCAGTGGTCGGCCCAGACCGCCTGGGTGTGCGCTTTACCCCGTTGTTTACCAGCACAGACCAGGACCGCGTGTATATCGGCTTTGTCGAAGACGACCCGCACGGCACGTATATAGAAGCCATCAAGGTGTTGGAGGAGGTGGGCATTGCTTACCTGTCGATCGCCGAAGCGGACTGGGACAACGCCCCGGATTTACCCGAAGTCTTTCGCCGCGACGTACGCAGCACCTTTAGCGGCCGCATCATCTACGCCGGTCGCTACACCGCCGAACGCGGCGCGCCGCTGGTGGCAGCCGGGTTGGCCGACCTTATTGCATTTGGTCGTCCGTTTATTGCCAACCCGGACCTACCAGCCCGTATCGCCAACGGCTGGCCACTCAACCGGTTAAATGCCGCAGCGCTGTATGGCGGCACGGAGGAGGGCTTTACCGATTACCCGTTTTACGCCGAAGAACGCGAAGAGGCGCTGTGCTAGGGCGTCATAGCGGGTGAATCGAACACCGCACGCCCGCCTAAAAGCAAGAATGGACGGGGGACCAGCTGCTGAGGTTAAATAGAATGACTCTCATTTGCTACGTATGCAGAGCCATTCCAGATGATTGAAGCCGCTACACCGTCCAACACCCACCTCAGCACGTTGTACCGCGACCATCAAAGCTGGCTGGAAACCTGGCTACGTCGGCGCGTTGGCAATGCCTGGGATGCGGCCGATCTCAGCCAAGATACCTTTGTGCGCGTATTGGCCAGCTCGCAACAGCTGGCCGACTTGCGTGAGCCTCGGGCTTATTTGTTAACCGTCGGTAAACGCCTGCTCAATAATTTCTACGCCCGCCGCAGCCTGGAACAGGCGTATCTAGAGGCTTTGGCGCAATTGCCGGAAGACAGCGTGCCGTCGCCCGAGCTGCGTTGGCTGCTACTGGAAACCCTGCAAGCGCTGGACGAATTGCTCGATGGTTTGCCCGCTGCAGTTCGCCGTGCGTTTCTTTGGAGCCAACTGGAAGGCCTCGGTTATCGCGAGATTGCCAAACGGTTGCAGGTTTCCGAGCGCACGGTAAAACGCTATATGGCCCAGGCTTACGAGCATTGTCTGTTGGTTGAGCTCTGATGCCTTCGGCGGCCAATAGCGACGCCGTTGCCGTCGCCCGCGCGGCGGCGCAGTGGTTAGCGCTGGTGGAGTCGGGTGCGGCGACGGCGGACGACCATATCCGTCTGCAACACTGGCGCAGCAGTAGCGCTCACCACGAACAGACCTGGCAACGCGCCCAACAACTACGTCAGCGTTTTGCCGGCCTGCCGACCGAGTTGGCCATGGCCGCGCTGGATCGTCCTGATCTGGCCCGCCGCGCCGCGATTAAACGCGCCCTCGGTATTGCCGCGCTGGTGCCTGCTACGTGGTTACTGAGCCGACAATTGCCGCTGGACGTGTGGACGGCGGACTTGCACACCGCCATCGGCGAACAAAAAACCGTGCGTTTGGCTGATGGCAGTCTGTTGCAGCTCAACACCGATAGCGCGGTCAATGTCGACCTCGGCAAGCGTGCCGTTACCGTGCTGCGCGGCGAAATCGCCCTCAAGGTGCCCGGCGCCACGCCACTTACGCTTCATCTGCCAGTTGGCCGGGTGCTGCTGAGCAGGAGTGAGGTGTGTGTACGGCTCAATGAGCAGAGCTGCCAGGTGTCAGTGCTCAGCGGCGTGGTTCAACTGCAAGCCTTAGCTGGTGCCGAACTGCTGTTGCGTGAAGGCCAGCAGGTGAGCCTGACGGCAACTGGCGCTGGCCCCGTCAGCAGCTTTGATGCCTCCCGCCCCAGTTGGCGTGACGGCGTTCTGCTTGCGGAAAACCAACCCCTGGGCGATTTCCTCCGTGAGCTACGCCGCTTCCGCCCAGGGCTATTGCGCTGGGAACCCGAGCTGGAACAGCTGCGCGTTACGGGCAGCTTCCGTCTCGACAACACCGATAACGTGCTGCAACTGCTGGCGGCCACGCTGCCGGTGGAGGTGCAGGCGCGCACCCGCTATTGGGTCACCCTGGTACCGCGAAAAAATATGGCATGAGCCTGTCCCTTTTTTTCACCTCGCCGGTCATTCCAGCTAAGTGAACAGAAAACGAGAGCTCTCTCCCATGCCAGCAGTATCGCCTCGCCGTTTCAGCCGAGCGTCTTCGCGCTTGAGTTTGATCATTAGCCTCAGTGCCAGCCCGTTACTGATTTCTGCCAGTTGGGCTGACGACATTGCCAAGCGTAGCTTCGAGGTTTCAGCCGGTGCCTTGGGCACGGCATTAACCCGTTTCGCCAGCCAGGCCGGCGTCAACCTGTCGGTAGACCCGGCGCTGGTGAGCGGCCGTAACAGCAGCGGCCTGTCCGGCACTTACGGTGTGGAGGAGGGCTTTGCCCGTCTGCTCCAGGGCAGCGGCTTGCAGCTGCAACCAGTCAGCGAGGGCGCCTACACCTTGGTGCCCGCTGCAGCAGACGGCGCCATGGAACTGGGTCCGATCACCATCATGAGCAGCTCGGTAAGCAACGACGGCGACCCCTATGCCGGCGGCCAAGTTGCGCGCCGTGGTTCGCAAGGGCTGTTGGGTTCGCGGGACTTTATGGAAACGCCGTTCAGCATGACCAGCTACACCAGCAAAACGGTGAAAGACCTGCAAGCGCGCACCCTTAATGATCTGGTCGCCAGCGACCCGGCCGTACGCTCCACTAACCCGGCGGGCGGGCGCTACGAACAGTTCACCATTCGCGGCCTCAGTCTGTTCAACACCGATGTTGCCTATAGCGGCCTGTACGGCGTGCTGCCAACCTATTCCATTGATATGGAAATGGCCGACCGCGTAGACATCTTGCGTGGCGCCAGCCAGTTGATTAACGGCATCTCGCCGCGCGGCAGCGTGGGCGGCGGCATCAACGTGGTGCCCAAGCGCGCAGGCGACAAAGCCCTGACCGAATTCACCGCCAGCTATGCCTCCGATAGCCAGGTGGGCGGCGCCATCGATATCGGCCGGCGCTTCGGTGAAGGCAATCAGTTTGGCCTGCGCTTTAACGGCGTGAAACAGTCCGGCGACACCACGTGGGACCACCAAAGTGTTGACCGTGATATGGCCGTTGTCGGCCTGGACTTCCGTGGCGAGCGGCTGCGCCTGTCGACCGATATCGGCCACACCGAGCGCGACACCGACGCCCCGCAAGAACGCGTGCTGATCGGCGCCACTGCCAAGGTGCCGGACGCCAAAGACGTGCACCGCAACTACGCGCAACCGTGGAGTAAGGCGCGCACCGAAGACACCTTTGCCGCGGTAAACGGCGAGTACGACCTCAGTGATTCGCTGATGGCCTATGCCGCCGTCGGCGCCCGCGAAAGCGACCACACCTTTCTGCGCCACAACGTGCCCGTGAGCAACGATGCCGGCGACTTTAGCGTGCAGCCGCGTGACTTCACCCGCGACGAATCGGTACGCACCGGTATAGCCGGCCTGCGCAACTGGTTCGACACCGGCCCGGTGAGCCACGAAGTCAATCTGGCAGCCAGCTACTTCTACATGGACTTCACCAACGGCGGCGCCCGTTATGCGGCTTCGCCAAGCAACCTCTACGACCCGGTGACCACACCGACACCCAGCGCCATCGTGCGCCCCGACGCCGAGGTGTACACCGAGAACCGCTACACCGGCGTCGCGCTGTCCGACACCCTGGGCTTTTTCGAAGAACGGCTGCTGCTCACCTTGGGCGCGCGCTGGCAGCGGGTAAAGGTCGACGATTGGACCAACAACGCAAAAGGCGCCACCGCCTACGACGAAGAAAAAGTCTCGCCCTCGGGCGGCGTGGTGTTCAAGGTCACCGACCAGTTCTCCCTGTATGCCAGCTATATGGAAGGCCTGAGCCAAGGCAAGATCGCGCCGTCAACGGCACGCAACTCCGACGAAATTTTCCCGCCCTTTATCAGCCGCCAAATTGAAGTGGGCGCCAAGTACGACCTCGGCAGCTTTGGCCTGACCGCGAGCGCCTTCCGCCTCAAACAACCCGCCTATGAAACCAACGCCACCACGCGCAATTTTGGCCCCAACGGTAAACGCGAGAACAAAGGCATCGAACTCAGCGTATTTGGCGAACCATTGCAGGGTTTTCGTTTGCTCGGCGGTGTGATGTACATCGACAGCAAACTGACCGGCACCGTGGGCGGCATCGCCGACGGCAACCGCGCGCCGGCCACGCCGGAATACAACGTCAACCTGGGCGCCGAGTGGGATGTGCCGACGGTGTCCGGGCTAACCCTGACCAGCCGCGCCATTCACTCCAGCTCGCAATACCTGGACCAAGCCAACAGCAAGAAAATTGATGGCTGGGAACGTCTCGATATCGGCGCACGCTACGCCTTCAAAGTCTCCGAGAAAGACGTCACCCTGCGCGCCAGCGTGGAAAACGTACTGGACGACCAATACTGGATCTCCGCCGGCGCCTCCGACGACAGCGAACCGGGGCTGAGCTTGTCCACCCCTAGAACGTATTTGCTCTCGGCCACGCTTGGTTTTTAACCCGGGAGACAGTACGAGCGAGGTAGGTTGGGTTGAGCCCTAGGCCAAGCCCAACCTAGCGCCCCACAGCGCTCCCGTCGAACCAGCGCGCTATTCAAAGCGCAGAACTTCGCCGCCTTTGGCTTTCACCATCGCGGCAAACGGCGGCAGTCTGGCGACGAAGTCTGTTTCAAACGCCAGGTAGCGGTCTTGTGG